>CAZZLV010000027.1:0-16280 GCA_964655155.1 uncultured Bdellovibrionales bacterium | reverse complement strand
TGCTCACCCTGACGGTGCCAGGGTTAAAGCCTCCGAAAAGTTCAAAATCCATCGTTCTTTTAACCACCTGCACTATTTTAGTCCACCTTAACTGCTCTTTTTGAGCTAAAAAAAGGGGAAACTGCTGTGCTACCTGACGCTATGTAACATTCTACATCTTTGACTGCATACCTGTTCTAGGTAGTTTTTTCTGGTTTGAAACCGAATGTCGCAATTGATTCGATTTGAGCTCGATTAGGGCTCTGTAAGGACCGGGTGCGGATTTTTTGCAAATAGCTATCCAAGGATTCGTGTAGCGGCGGCCGATCGTTTATCATGGTAAGTCTATAGAGGGCAGTGCATGGCGAATTTTGGTGACACTAGATTTTTTGGGTTAACTCCGCGTGCTGTAGGCCTTACGGTCGTAGCTGGGGCCATCGTAGTCGGACTTTTTTTTATGCCCGAAGGGTTCAAGCTACTCTTTGATGGCAAGCCCCGCGCCAGTCGGGAGCAGAGCGCGGCAAATGAAGGCACTAGGCAAGCCACGACTACGAAGCAGATTCCCTCCAGTTCGCGCGCGGCGCTCTCACGGGAGGGATTGAGCTCCCTTAATTCTGAGGTCTCTGCAAAAAGAGCTTATAGTGAATCGGCTCAAGATGTTCAGAAAGTATCGAAGAGGGGCCGCGATTCTGAAGAGTCAAATGCTTCTAGCAAGGGAGGGATATTCGCAGGTTGGGATTTTAGTGTAAAGGCGCGGCCAGAAAGTGGCGGTAGGGCGGAGGTTCCATCAGCACTCTCTTTTGAAAAGTTAGTTTCGCGCGAAGGTGTGAGTTTCTTTAAGCAAGGTCGTCCAGCTATTCCGCGCTTCTTCAAACAGGAGGGGTTGCTTGGTGGTCCAGCTGAAGAAGCGATACAGCCCCTGCAAAATGAGATGAACGCAATTATCTCTGGCGAGAATAAGACATCGAGCCAGGATGTGGCGAATAGGTTGCGCGCTGCGCATATTTCGGCGATTCAGGGTTTGCAAGCGGCTGGGGCAGATCGTGGTGTGTTGCTGCGCTGGCTAGAGATTCCAGTTGTTAAATTCATCGACTCAAAGGGTGACGTCAGGGCTACACAGCGCTTCCGTCAGGCGTTTGTGCCAGGGCTAATATTAAAGGACCTATCCGTCCGACAGCGGCGCCAAAGGGGGCTGGCAAGTGGCACCGTGCCGACTCAGTTCCGTGCTGAGTTTGCAGTAACCGGGAGCGATGTTCAAAAGATAGTTGCGTACTCAAACGGGAAGGTTGTGCGTTCGGTGAAGTTTGCCCGAGCTCGCTCAGGTGAGTCACAGATATTTAAGGTTAATGGTGATGCAACGGGCGTCTGGACAGTGGTAGTTCATGATAGCTTTGGTGCGCATCCATACTCCAAGAGTTACTCTTTCTTGCCCAAGGCGCAGGTATTTCAGCAGCAGCGCGATGGCAGCTTTAGGATTGCATTTTTGCCCGGTAGTGGTCGCAATTCGCTTGACCGATTTTTTCTGGTCGGTGTTACGGCTCGTCAGCGGCCCAGCAATTCAGTGATCTCAACGTTTTAGTCAGTGCGCTCGCTCTGCTATTGAGATGATCTCAAGCCACTGATCCAACTTAATGCTAGCACCTCCGACGAGAGCGCCATCAACGCCTGGAAGTGCTGCTATTCCAGCAAAATTATTAGGGCTGACACTACCTCCGTACAAGATTGTGCAAGGGCTTTCTGGCAACCTCTCATTCCACAGTTGGCGGATAAATGCGTGGGTGACCTGGATCTCCGATTCAGTCGCGACTTTGCCTGTTCCTATGGCCCATACTGGCTCGTAGGCGAGAATTATCTGACGGGTCGACTCAGGAGCAAGTTGAGCAAAGATCGGCTCAAGCTGAGCTTGCAGTATGGCTTGCGTGCTGCCATTTGCTCTCTCTCCCTCTGTTTCGCCGATGCACACGACAGGAGTCAGGTTGTAGTTTATAGCCGCTTTCATGCGCAGTGCCACCGTATCGGATGTTTCCCCAAAGAGAGTTCTGCGCTCGGAGTGGCCAACAAGTGAAAATGTCAGACCAAGGTCTTTAGCAAAGGCGGCTGAGGTCTCGCCTGTGAAAGCCCCTGAAGCTTCCCAGTGGACATTCTGTATGCCGACCTGAATAGGTGACCCTACTGTTTCATGCACAACGTGAGCAGCGCTCAGTGCAGGTGGTGCGATCCAAACTTCTGTGTTCCTAAGCTTCGGAAGTTTCTCGCGCAGCAACCTGGCAAAAGCCGCGCCATCGGAGGGTGAGAGATTCATCTTCCAATTGCCGATAAGAAGAATAGAGTGGTTAAACATGGTAGTATTTTCCGGCTAGATGAACCTATAGTGATCTGCAAAAGTCCGTGCCAGTAAAAGTGGCAAGGCTTTTGCAGATCACTATAGGATGAAAACCTCCCAAAAGCAGCAGTTGAAAGTGCGACTTGCAAATGCTGAGCTGAAAGAGGAATTCACCTTACAAGTTAGCAGCGACCATCTCAGTTACATCGCACATACGAGCTGAAAAGCCCATCTCGTTATCGTACCAAGCGACTACCTTTGCCAGCCTCTTGCCAATAACCATCGTGCACAGGGAGTCGACGATAGCTGAGTGCGTATCTCCCGTGTAGTCGATTGAAACCAGTGGTTCACTCGAAAATCCGAGGATCCCTTTGAGAGCATTTTCGCTGGCGTTCTTAAGAGCCCTGTTGATCTCTTCAACAGTAGCATCTTGATTGAGTTCAGCTACGAAATCCACCACTGATACATCCGGAGTAGGAACTCGGATGGCAAAGCCATCAACTCTTCCCTTGAGTTCAGGTATTACTAGGCCAACTGCCTTTGCGGCACCCGTTGTTGTCGGAATCATCGATAGGTTGGCAGCCCGAGCACGCCGCAGATCCTTGTGCGGAAGATCTAAGATCTGCTGATCGTTAGTATACGAGTGGATCGTTGTCATGGTGCCCTTTGTAATTCCAAAGTTTTCATGCAGCACTTTGGCTACTGGGGCTAGGCAGTTTGTTGTACAGGAGGCATTGCTGATGATGTTGTGCTCGGCGCTGTTGTACGCTGTATGGTTAACGCCGTATGCCAACGTGAGGTCAGGATCTGTGGCTGGTGCCGAGATGATTACCTTCTTAGCGCCACCCTGGAGATGCAGCTGTGCCTTCTGCTTGTCAGTAAATATACCGGTACACTCTAAGATTACTTGAGCCCCAAGGGGCCCCCACGGCAGTTTAGCCGGATCGCGTTCTGCGAGAATTTTAATAGCTTGGCCATTGACGATGATGGCGCCCTCCGCGGCCTCAACATTACCAGGGAAACGACCATGAACCGAGTCGTATTTGAGGAGGTGTGCCAAGGTCTTTGGATCGGTAAGGTCGTTAATCGCAACGATCTGAACATCGTTCGATTTCTTAGAGGTGCAGAGCTGGCGCAGGATATTTCGACCGATTCTGCCAAAACCATTGATTGCTATTCCTACCGTCATAAATTATTTCTCCTTCGGTGCTGTCCTACTTACCCTATAGAGTTTTATACCCTTGCGGGCCACAAAAGGGAACAGTCCGTAGTTGTCGAGAGTTATGTGTCAATCGCTATGTCTGGTGTGGATTTGAGCTATGTGGCATATTCACGGAGATATTAGGGATTGAGTCGCAGTGTAACAGGCGTAATTTTTGAATTTAAAGAGCAAGGAGGGGTGTTCGTGGAACCGGTACCAGTAGCAGTGGCAGAAGCTCCGAGTATTCTTAACATGATTTTTGGCTCGGGCTTGGTGGTGCAGACGGTACTGCTGATGTTAGTGGCGCTCTCGGTCTGGAGCTGGGCGATAACGATAGCTAAGACTATTCAGTTCCGGCGGGCACGAGCAAACTCGGATGAGTTTTCCCAGATATTTTGGGAGAGCCGTAATTTTGCGCGTATTGATGAATCCTCGCGTCGACTTACTGCAAGCCCACTCGTATCAGTGTTCACTTCGGGGTATCGCGAGTTGCTCCATACAGTTCAGGAGAGTAAGCAGTCTGGAGGCGTGTTGGTAGACCCCGCCAGTGAGCTGGGAACGGTTGAGCGCGCTTTGCGCAGGGCGGAGCTTGAGGAGTCGCATAGACTCGAAAAGGGGGTCACCTTCTTAGCGAGTGTCGCGAGTGCGGCTCCTTTTATCGGTCTTTTCGGAACGGTGTGGGGCATTATGAATGCGTTTCATGGGCTCAGCGAGGCGAAAAATTCAACGATTCAAGCCGTGGCGCCTGGAATATCAGAGGCTTTGGTAGCCACAGCAGTGGGGCTCGCGGCGGCGATTCCGGCTGCGGTCGCATTCAACTACTTTACGGCGATGCTCAAGAAGTTCAGACAGTCGATGGATAGCTTCTCGGAGGAGTTTCTGAACATCGCGCGAAGGTACTTCGTCAATTAGCTAAAAGGTCGGTTTTACAGGATGGGCACAGGATATGGCGAGTAGTGTTCGGGGAGATGATGACGGGCCGATAGCGGCGATTAACGTAACGCCCTTAGTTGATGTCATGCTTGTGTTGCTGGTCATCTTTATGGTGACGGCGCCTATGTTGCAGCAGGGCGTTGAGGTAGATCTGCCGAAAGCAACCACTGCACCGCTTCGCGGCTCAAGTGAGCAGATAGTAATATCGCTTGATAAGACCGGTGGTGTGTTTCTCGGCGCTGGTAATCGTGTTGATGTTCAAGATCTACCCAACAAAGTTAAGGCCATATTCGCCAACAAGCCCGAGGGAGAGCGTAAAATCTACATTAAGGGGGATTCTTCACTTGGTTATGGCAAGATTATGGAGGTGATGGCCGCACTTCACGGCGGTGGAATTACCCAGATAGGTTTGGTTTCTGCATCGCCAGAAGGCAAGAGTTAGGAGCTTTTGACATTGACCGTGGGAGCCTTGCGATCCAAGCCAGGTAGGGAATTCCCTGATGGGGAGTTTCGAGTTGGACTCTCCGTGTCCGTAATAGTTCATGTGGCGATCGCCTGCATGATATTTTTGAAGGTTTTTCCGAATTTTGGCGCGGTTCCAGAGCCGGTTGTTTACTCCATCTCGATTGAAGGAGGAAAGAATATCGGTGGTATGAGTCAGGTTCCCAAAACTGACAAACCGTCTCCAATTGCGCCGGTTAAAAACGTTGTCGCGGAGACTAAGCAGGAAGCTCAGCCAGAGAAGGAAGCTCCAAAGGTTGAGGCCAAGAAAGAGGTGGTTGAGGATGCGGAGGTCAGTATTGCTGAACGCAAGCCAACGCCCAAGCCGACTCCGCTTAAAGCCACCCCTAAGGCCACGCCTGCACCGAACAAAAAGAGTGATACTGCCACGCCAGCTAAGATTACTAAGAAGAGCGATGGTGATGAAGTCGACAAGAGTTATCAGGCGGCGATGCAGCGCTATTTGGGAGAGTCTTCCTACGCTGGTGGTAAGGGTTTTGGCGCGGCTCGAGTGGGGGGCTCGGGGATGGGAGGTGGTGTAGTTCGTCCACCAGAATTCTTCGTGTATGAGAAGATAGTTCGCTCTCGTATCAAGGAGGCTTGGAGGTGGTACGACGCAAACTCGTCTTTAATAACAGTGATAGCCTTCGAAATAGAGCCTGATGGGGTGATTAAGAATGTTCGATTGGTAAAGAGTTCTGGTGATAGCAGTTATGATGATTCTGTTGTCAGGGCTGCGGTAAAGGCCTCGCCGCTTCCGCCTCCTCCACCGAGCGTTTACGAGCAGTATTTTAAGAGTGTCAGGATCACCTTTGACCCGCGTGAGTAGTATAAACATGCTCGTGCAACCAGGGGCATATAGTGATCTGCAAAAGTCCGTGCCAGTAAAACTGGCAAGGCTTTTGCCGTAAATCACCATAGGTTGTTGTTTTGATTCGCGTCCGCGAATCGATAGCGTTTTCCAAAAGCCGCTATATCGCTACGGACTTTTGAAAAACGCTATAGGTAGCTAACAGTGCCTCATTTTTTGACAAATATCCCCATAGCGATCTGCCGCAGTCGCAAGTAAACTGAGGCGCAGTCGTATTCGAATTACGGAAAAACTCATGAAGATATCTAGACACGGTTTATTAGTCTCATCGCTTGCATCTGGCTTGTCAATTATATCGGCCGTGATGCTCAGCGCCCCTAGTGGTTTCGCGCAGACAGATCTCTATGTTCGTGGCGCCGGAAAATTGATACCGATCAGCATACCGACCTTATGTGTGGAGAGTGCTGATAAGAGCGATTCAGAGAGTGTGACTGCGACGCTCTCTAAGGATCTAGATCTGTCGGGCTACTTTGAGGTGCTTGATCCCAAGGGGTACATCGAAAGCCCTGGGAAGTGTGGTGCGCAGGAAGCGACAGCTTATTCGGACTGGAGTGTAATTGGCTCAGAGGGATTGATAAAGGGGCAGCTTTCATCGTCTGGTCGTAGCATTAGGTTGCAGCTCTACCTTCACGATGTGCAAAAGCAGACGGTTGTTATTGCCAAGCAGTACGAGGGAGATGCCAGTCAGCTCAAGAAGATGGCGCATCGCTTTGCTAATGAGGTGATGAAGCATTATACCGGGTTCCCCGGAGTGTTTGGGACACAGATCTCGCTCTCTTCTCGTGTAGGTAGATTTAAAGAGCTATTTGTGATGGAGATGGATGGCAGTGAGATGCGCCAGTTGACTAATGATCGCGGATTGGCGCTGTCCTCAGCCTGGGATCCATCTGGAACCAAGTTGGTCTACACGTCTTTCAGAAACAGGGTTCCGGATCTATTTTTAATCGATATCGCATCAAAGAGTGTGAGACAATTGACCAGAACTGCGGATCTAGAAATCGGTGCACATTTCCTCAACTCCGATCAGATCGTCTTCTCTCGTACCGAAGGGTCTGACAGCGATATCATGGTTATGAATATCGATGGTTCTGGAGTACGAAGATTGACCCCTCCGAATAGGGCGATTGATGTATCGCCGGTGCCATCGCCGGATGGCTCGCAGATCGCTTTCTGTTCTAATCGCGGTGGCGGACCACAAATATATGTCATGGGAGTAGACGGTTCTAATGCGCGACGGGTGAGCTTTGGGCAGTCCAGTCAGTGTACGTCGCCGGCCTGGTCACCTGCTGGTGATAAGATAGCCTTTGTATGTATGTCAGATGGCGGACAAAATATATTCGTCAGCGATACTTCAGGATCAAACGCTGTTCAATTAACAAGCGCTGGTAAGAATGAGGATCCTGAATTCTCGGCGGATGGGCGATATATCACCTTCGCTACCACCCAATTTGGTGGGGTGTTTAGTATCGCAATTATGCGGGTTGACGGTTTAGGTATGAAGCAGATTACCTCATCTAGGGGCGGTGATTATGAGCCAGCTTGGGGGCCTCTATTGCAGTAGCTATTGGGAGGAGGCAGGAAGGCTTTGATGATTATCATGCATGGCCTGTATTAATCGATGATAACCTGTTGCAATAATGGCTTTTGTCGAGTATCTCTTGTAAGGCGCCAAAACATTATCAGGTAACTGTCATGTTGTTATGACAGGTTTAATGGTAATCAGGTTTAGTGGTAATCAAGGTTTAGTGGTAATCAAGGTTTAGTGGTAATAAGTAGTACGGTAGTGGTTGCATCGGCAGCAGCTAAGTACGGATAGATTGCTACAGGGGTTTGTATCAGATTTTCTGGTTTTGTGTCAGGGCGCTGTTCGGCGCAACCGCTGTGGTTGTTTCGGGAGGCAGGACTCTGAGTGAGAAATCGCTTCAGACTCGTGCCTTTCGGTACGACCTAAATTCGGGTGCCGTAGGCTTTACCGTGGTGTTACGTAAATAGATCTAATCGGTTTACGGGTTCATCACCGAGACGGAAGTTTAGGCAGGGCGAAGGCTTGGGGTAGGGCAAATTTGTGTAGAATCCATTTCAGGAGGAAGGGAATAATGATTCGGAGTTTGAAATTTTTAGCGGTATTTTTGGTTCTTGTAATTTCAACTGGCTGCTCGTGCCGCACAGCCACAACTGATGGTAACATCGGTAGTGCATCTTCAGATGGCCCGCTAAAGGACATCTACTTTGCTTTTGATTCGTATAAGCTTGATGCAACTTCTAAGGCAACTTTGGCTGGCAATGCAGAGTGGCTTAAGGCTCACGAGGGCTCCACTGTCCAGGTAGAGGGTCACTGTGACGAGCGTGGAACTAATGAGTACAACATGGTGCTTGGTGCAAACCGTGCACGCGTTGCAGCAGATTATCTGAGAACTCTTGGAGTTCCAGCTGGGTCGATCAGCACCGTAAGCTACGGAGAGGAGCTACCGCTTGATCCTAGCCACAATGAAGAGGCATGGGCAAAGAATCGCCGTGACCATTTCAAGGTAAACTAGGTAACCTTTGTAGGTGATAATCTTGCGGTGAATTGGCCGCGGATTTAAAAGAGGCCCTGGGTCTAGACTTTCTAGATCCCAGGGTTTTTTGTAACAAGTGACGAAATTTAGGAGCTAAAACTAAAAACTGCATTTGCAGCTCTGAAAATGGTGCTTCTGGCTAAATTACTTTGTTTTTGAATTTTCGGTTCTCACCATGATGGTGTAAGGGTTCAAGCCTCACCAAAATTCAGAATACCTAGTGAGTATAGCTTTAGTGATCTGCAAAAGTCCGTGCCAGTAAACTGGCACGGCTTTTGGCGTAAATAACTATAGGTTTTTGTTTTGATTCGCGTCGGCGAGTGGATAGAGTTTTACCAAAGCCGTTACATGGTCACGGAATTTTTAAAAACGCTATAGCCGCGTCATTTTTCACCCACCTTAACTGCCGTTTTTAAGATTAATTCTGTTGCTTTATAAATGTGCTGTTAATTTTTGCGTAGTAGGAGAGTGGCTATATGAAGCGCTTGTTCGTATTTTCGGTACTTATCGGTTTGATATCGGGCCTTTCGGGGTGTGCTGCATACGATTTGGGCAAAAAGGTGTCTCGACTTGAGCGAAGTATCTCCGATTTGCGTGCGCTTCAGGCAGAGCAGAGCGAGTCGTTGCAATCGCTCGACAGTCAATTAAAACTTGTAGCAGGTCGACTTGAAGAGGTCGAGTTCTCCTCGAATCGACGCATAGGATCCGACCTAACTGCACTTAAGGATGATCTATCGGCGCTCAGAAAGAGGATACCGCCACCTCCGGGAGTTCCAACCGCAGAGCTTGAGGCGGATGAGTCATGGGCAAAAGCACTTGGTGATGAGACTCAGAGGTTGTTTCTCGATGCGCTCGCCATGATGCGAGAGGGCAAGTTTGCTGACGCAGTGCCTCTGCTCGAGAATGCCTCCGAGCAGACACAAGGGTCAGATAAAGCAGGCCCAGTGCTTTTTTGGCTCGGTGTTGCGCATGATGGGTTGCTGGATAACAAAGGAGCGTTGCGCGCATATGCAGGTAGTATCTCTGAGTACCCCAAGAGTCATCGCGCGCCAAACAGTTTGCTGCGGCAGTCTGAGGTGTTTTTGCGAATTGGAGACAAGAAAACTGCCCAGTTGAGCTTGCGGAAGTTGCTCGACGATTATCCCAAGAGTCCGGAGGTAATAGAAGCCAAGGAGCGTCTCAGTCAACTTAAGTAAGGTAATGAAGATCCTGTGGTTAAACGCGCTTTCCTGATGCGGTATCCGCAAACTGTCCCAGCCGCCTTGCGTGGGGGGACGGTTGCTATTGGTAATTTCGATGGGGTGCATCGCGGACATAGGCGAGTCCTTGGCACTTTGCGAGGAGTAGCCGGGCAGACTCCGGCGGTTGTGGTGTCTTTTTATCCGCATCCAATGAGAGTTTTAAAGCCAGAAACTAATCTTAAATATATTAGCAGCGTGCGTGAAAAGGCTGAGGCCTGTGGAGCTAACGGTGTTGACCTGGTGTACCTGATACACTTTAGTCGAGCCGTCGCAGCTATGTCGGCAAAGGAATTTATCGAGCGGGTCTTGGTGCAGAGTTTAGGGGCCGCGCACCTCGTTGTCGGAGGCGATGTTGCAATCGGAAGAGGTCGAGAGGGCGATTTAACCTTTTTACAGCAGATGCTCCCACGTTATGGTATAATGTTACATCAGGTTCCTAGACTCGAGATTAATGGTGCAAAGGCAGGTTCGCGTAAGATCCGTGAGTTGATTGAAGGCGGAGATGTCATAAGTGCGGCGGAGCTACTTGGGGAGCCATTTGTGATATCGGCTCGAGTTGGACACGGTGACAAGCGCGGCAGTGCTATCGGATTTCCAACTGCCAACATCGCAGTAGGTAGTCGTTTGATACCTAAAAGTGGAGTATACGCTTGCAGAGTTACAGTTGCTGGAGCGTTGTACAAGGCAGTGGCCAACATCGGCACCCGTCCTACATTTAGCGGTTCATGTGAACGCTTGGAGGTGCATATACTGGACTTTCAACCCCGCAGTTTGTACGGAAAACGAATTCACGTGGCCTTCCTCGCCAGGTTGCGACAGGAAAAGCGCTTTGATTCGGTGACAGCGCTTTGCAATCAGATAGCACTTGATATTTCAAAGGCTCGAGAGGTTCTTGGTGGATGCTAGTCGTTTTACCTTCTTCGGGGATGAAGATCGGCTAGATCGGATTGTACAACGCGAATTAGCCGATAGTCTCGGCTACAGTCGGTCGCAGGTCGAGCGTTTGATAGAGTCAGGGCAGATTAAGGTTAACGGTAGGATCGTCAGGAAGCCAGCGTTCCGCGTGGAATCTGGAGCCTTGATCGAATTGGACTTGGCCGTGAGCGACTCATCGGAGTTACTTCCGTACGCTTTTACTCTCTCGGTGCTGTATGAAGACCAACATCTGCTAGTAATTGATAAACCTGCTGGTTTGTCGATGCACCCCGGAGCAGGCAACCGTGATAGAACGCTGGCCAATGCGGTTGTCAATCACATAGGCACCCAGCAGCGTGTAGTTGGCGCGAGTGATAGGCCTGGAATTGTGCACAGACTCGATAAGGACACAACGGGAGCTGTTGTCATCGCCAAATCGACTCCAGTCCACGCACATCTTGCTCAACAGTTCGCCGAGCGCAGTATCGGGCGGATGTATACCGCCTTGGTATTCACAACCCCTAAAGCGCGACGTCCGGTACAGATTGCAGAGATGGGGGTAGTGCAAGGTGCCATAGGCAGGCATCCAAGTCGCCGCACACTGATGGCGATTACTGAGGGAGGCAAGCCAGCTATTACAGAGTGGCGAGTCATTGAGCGGTTTGCCTATGGTACGCTGTTGGCGTGTCGTCTTCAAACAGGTCGAACGCATCAGATCCGAGTGCACATGAGCTCTCAAGGGTGTCCGATAATCGGTGATAGAACCTACGGCGATTTTTCCAATTTACCTCGTATCTTGCGCGATGCTGCAGAGACATTTGGTCGTCAAGCTTTGCATGCATCGACGTTGGCGTTTACGCACCCAATTACTGGCGCGAGGCTCTCTTTCGAATCAGCACTTCCTGATGATTTTATTAGACTGCTCCAGGTATTCAGAGCTAGTGTAACTAATCAGCAAATGTAGCGACTGTAGTGTTAACCCCGATTATCCTAAAATCGGCAGTTAAGAGCCAGTCAGGAGTGATTGTGAATCTCGATTTTGAATTTATTAAATACAATCGACTGATGCTTCTCGTGTACCGTCCCTGGTGGGAGCAGGGAGTTGTTCACGGTATGACGACCAGGCAGCTGTCGTTTGTAGGGGACGCTACTCAACATGAATTAGATCTTGTTAAGGAGTCACTGGGTGCTTCGCAACTTGCGCTTTTACGACAATGCCACGGCTCTGATCTTGTTGATTTTCGTGATGCGGCATCAGTTCGTAGTATGCTATCTGCAGATGGAGATCTGATCAGGCGCCGCTCTGGTGACGTGCTGGTATTACCAGCCAGACAGTCGTTAGGTTCTGATGTTATAATCTATGGTATTATGACGGCTGATTGTGTGCCTATTATCGTGCGTGGAGATGACGGCTACCTTCTAATTCATGCTGGCTGGAGGGGGCTTGCGAGCGGAGTTATTGCGACAGGACTGCGGAACTTAAGGATGCCGCGCGAGGCAGTGATTTTTGCAGCTGCAGGGCCTGATCGGTATGAAGTTGAGATGGACGTCATAGCAGCAATTGGCGATAGTGCTGTCTATAGACCTGCTCCGTCGCGTACGGGGAAATACTTGCTCGATACCGTGGCCACAAGCATCAAGCAGCTAGCTAACTTTTTAAGCGAACAGGCTGTCTATTCCCCTCGGATGTGCACCATTTCAGATCTGCGGTTTCACTCATACCGCAGAGACGGGTCTAGGTCAGGTCGGTGTATGAGTTTCGTGATGCAAGGAAAATAAACCTAAATTCGGCAGTTGCGGGCCCGAAAACGGCGCATCTGGCAAAAATCACCGCGTCTTTTGAATTTTCGGTGCTGACCCTGAGGGTGCCAGGGTTGCGCCTTAGGAAAAAGTCAAAATCCTCGGTGCTTTTAGCAACCTGCACCATTTTTGTTCTCCTTAACTGCCGAATTTAGGATAAAAAAGGCGGGGCTTCTCGTCGCCCCGCCTCTACACAAAACAGCTACAGCCGCTTGTGGTGCTATGCAGCTCGACGCCGAGTACGAATCCTCGACTTGGCATGCAAGATCGCATAGCGCGTTTTCTTGGGATCGAATCCAAAGTAGCGGCAAATTGAGATGAAGGAGAGGACGTACTCGTCGTCGTCACTCATCAGGTACTCAATTGCTTCATCACGAAGCTCAGAGCCCGATTGTAGATCTTCGATCGTTCGAAGAATCATCGCTCGCATCAACTCACTAACTGCTGAGTATCCGTTCCCACCGAGATACGCGAGATCCATTTCAGGTAACTTATCCGAATCGCCCACACCAGACTCCGTGAAATCAAAAGCCACGTTTCCTCCTTGAAGATGCTCCGTCCAACACGTTTCTCTTTTTCAGCAGGCTGAAAGCAGAGACCTAATTTTTCAGGGCACGCTTCTAAAACCTGTGAGCTAAACTAGCCTGTAAAGAGTTCTCGCTTGACCAGCGTTGGGAAGTAGCTTAGCAGAGCCTAGCGCTTCATTTCGCTTAGTCGTGCACAACTCATCACAGGAGGGTCAAACCAGCCGGAGCAGCAAGCCGCACCGTCTAATCTATCAACGGTTATGGGCAGTTTAAAAAAAAAAGAGCATAAGTAATTGAGCTGTCGGAATCAGTCGTCTCCTGTAACTTTGACGCTATAGTGATTTGCAAAATGCCTTGCCAGTGAAAAACGCAAGGCATTTTGCCGTAAATCACTAACTATAGGCTGTTGTTTTGACTCGCGTCCGCGAATCAAGAGCGTTTCCCTTAGAGCCGTTATATCGCCTATGACTTTTGAAAAACGCTAGGTGTCTAAAGCGATTAACAAAAGTGGTGTATGCTGATCAGTTACACGATTCGTTCGAGGGCAAAATCTACTACGGCAAAGAGCGCCTGAGCGGCTAATGCACGTGCAGCTAAATCATCTTCAGTGAAACTCTGCGATTTTGTGTGGCAGTAACTTGGGTTGATTGGCTCTTTAAGAGCCTCTCGGAGAGCGGTGATCGCCTGCGATCCGTATGAATGGGCGATGCGTTTTGCCTCACGAATACAGGCGCTTGTTTGCAACATGGCGAGGCTCTCTTGGGCAAAGTCGAGCTCCTGGCCCAAGATTGGCCTGGTACGTAACCTTTCCGATGCCGGGTCACTAGATGCCAACCAGAGCACATTAACCACTGACGGTTTGCGCTCAATTATGTCAAGGCCTGGTTGTTTGCCCAGCGTTGCCTCATTCGATGTTACATCTAGAACATCGTCAATTACTTGAAATGCAATACCCAAAGACTCGCCGAATCGGGACAACGCAGTCAGGCTATTGTGTGGCGCATTAGACAAGTGGCCTGCACAAAAGGCTGAGAGTCGAAAGAGAGATGCGGTCTTTCTCTGCGCAATTTTCAGACTAGACGCCAGGTCATGCGACTCAAGGTGTAACGGAGTTTCTAGCGCCTCGCCCTCAACCAATTCAATACACGCCTGTTCTGTGGCAGCGATGATCGTATCGTCAAGACGGGCACATAGGCCAAACGCACGAGTCAACAGAAAGTCGCCCGAAAGGAGGGTCAGGGGAGTCCCAAACTTTGCATACGGAGACTCCTTGTGGCGACGGATCGGAGATTGATCGATGATATCATCATGCATCAACGTTGCCATGTGAATCAGTTCAATACCTGCGGCAACGTTTAGTATCTCCCTTGAGATAGTTCTTGCGCCACATGCCTTGGCACAGAGCAAAGTTAAAGCGGGTCGTATGCGTTTGCCGCCGAGGGAAAGGAGGTATGCCGGTATCTCATGCATCGGTTTTACATCAGAACGGAACGCCGACCGAATAATCTCCTCTACCTGTGTGAGTTCGGGAACAAGAGCTAGAGCTGCCGCAAAACGCTCTGCTGAGCTCTTTGAATGCACAGCACTTACGCCACCTGGAGGTGATTCGGCCGCAATATTTGTGTCTGTGTGTTTGGTAGTGTCTGGCGGTGTGCTAGCGGTCGTCATAGAGGCTGGTGGTCAAAAGTAGCACTACCTCTCGCTTCGTGGCGTCACGAACTGGACACCGACTACTGGATTAAATTGTCCCCAACGGGATTCGAACCCGTGTCTTGACCGTGAAAGGGTCACGTCCTAGGCCAGGCTAGACGATAGGGACGCCAGAGCGCATGCGCTGCCGAACACTCTACTAACTTTGTTCGGCCAAGTCGATACTTTAACGGGCTTTTTCCTGTTATTGACTGGCAGCGGCTAAGAATATTGCTTTGGCAGATTGGTGACGCCTACACTATGTAGCGTCTTTCAAAAGTCCGTAGCGATATAGCAGCTTTTGGAAAACGCTATCGATTCGCGGACGCGAATCAAAACAACAACCTATAATGATTTACGGCAAAAGCCTTGCCAGTTTTACTGGCACAGACTTTTGCAGATCACTATAGTTAGTAGTGGATGCAAAAGGCCAACCGGCCGGATTAGTTTATGATCTCTCTCCGTTTTGAAACACTACAGGCTCTAGCCAGCGCTGAGGGACTCGCCGTGGTAGCTGTTGCCGATCCGAGCGTGCTTGAGGAAGATCAGGGCTACTTACAACGCTGGCAGGAGTCCGGATTCGCAGGTGAGATGGCGTTTATGCACCGTGATGCCACGCTCCTTGCTAATCCTAGCAGAATCTTCCCAGCTGCTCGGAGTGTGGTGGTTTTTGGGGCTTTCTATGATCGTGGGGCTCGAGCACCTCTGCCGGATGGTTATGGGCGAGTCGCTCGCTATGCCTGGGGACGTGATTACCACAAAGTTCTGAGAAAGAGGCTCCGCATGCTGTGTCAGCGAGTTGAGCAGAATTTGGGTCGAACTGTGACCTACCGAGTTTTCAGCGACTCGGTTCCGTTACTAGAACGGGCCCTAGCGCGACGAGCAGGACTGGGTTTTATCGGTAAAAACACGATGCTGATCATGTCGCGAGCTGGTAGTTTCCTCTTTCTCGCAGAGGTCTTGTGGGATGTCGAAATGAGTGACATTGCATCTGAACTTGCAGTACCTCAGGAGGTCGACGGTAAAGCCCACTGCGGGACATGCTCGCAGTGTTTGACGGGGTGTCCTACGGGTGCCCTAGTCGGTGATAAGCTGCTCGATGCTCGGCGTTGTATATCTTACCTAACGATAGAGAAGCGGGGAGTCTTGACGGCACAGGAGCGTGCGTGGCTAGGCGAATGGATATTTGGATGTGATGTGTGTCAAGATCTATGCCCATTCAATGTTATTTCGATAACCAAGAGATACAAACCAGATCTAGCCGAATTAGGTTCAGAATATGGCGTAGGACAGTCACTAGATCTTAGTCTGATACTCGACATTCGACAGGAACGTGAATTCGTCAAACTTTTTGCCGGGACGCCGCTTATGAGAACGAAGCGCGAGGGTCTCCTTAGGAACGCAGCCGTAGTGGCGGCCAATACACGAGCAATAAGGGCCCTTGATTATCTTGAAAGGGCCGTGCTAGAGGACTTATCACCAATTGTTAGGGCGCATGCATTGTGGGCATACTTTACCCTTGCGCATCAAGAAGGTACCAAAGCTCGCGCGCGTGCTCAGGAACTGATCGTCCGTAGTAGAAATGATAAGGATTCGATAGTACAGACGGAGGTTGCTTCATTGGCGGTGGCGATATAGTGATGGAGAGAAAAACTGAGCGAAGTTTTAAAGGATACTGCCTATAGCGTTTTTTGGCTCTTCGTGGAATCGAGTGGGTAGAATTGGCGTTTCCGGACGTGAAC
>CAZZLV010000026.1:0-16344 GCA_964655155.1 uncultured Bdellovibrionales bacterium | reverse complement strand
TGGGTTATGACCCATCAGCAGCCATCGGCACCCACTCGATTCCGCGATGAGCCTACTTTTTTTAGGTTGATCGGTCGCCTCTGCGATGTCGATGAACTTAGGGATTGGAATGGGAGCCTGTAAGCCAGCGATGCCTTGAGCCTCGATGATGTTCCTGATCGAGCTTGCGTATTGGATGAAGGCGATAATCCGCCCACCGGGCTAGTTACAATAATCAGATAGCCATGCTATCGTTTGTTAATTCATTTCATGTACACGTTTAAGTTTCTCAGAACACCAGCAGAGCAGCGCAGGCAGATCCTAGCAGCCAGCGAATTTGAGCCAATAGCCCTCCATAAAGCAGTTAGGAGACAGCTTGATATTGCAGCAGCTAACTGTCATATCGATCTAAGGCATATCCGCTCCAAACTTTCATTGTTTATTTGGGTTCTCCGGTCTATCTCCGATCTGGTCTTTGAAGTTGTTGCCTGGAGCCTGGGTAACGCCCTTTTAGTTTTACTGGCTACTTTGTTGGCCCGTGAGATCTTTAAGGCGCGCGCACCACTAGCGGTAGGAGTTGGCTTAGTAGCTCTATACTTTGTACTAAAAGTCGCTCAGATTGCGATTGAGTATAAAAATAGCTGTCGTAATCTTCAGATCCATCGGGGCATTCAGATAACTCTCTATCATCTGATCAATTATAAGTTATCCCGGATATCTCCGGCTGGACGCGCCAGGTTTTCAAAGGGCCAGCTAAAAACCATAATTGGCTCCGATGTTGAGTCGATTGAGGACTTTTTAAGTGCAGCACTTTTACAATGGGCACCAGCGACAGTTTCCATCTGTGTAGCTATCCCGGCTATCTGGATCTTTTCAGGAGAGATCGGTCTTATCAGTTTAGGAGTCGGACTCTTGTTAATACCGATTGCGTCGCTTGGGATGTTCGGAATCGAATTCATCCAAAGCGCTGTTCAGAGGCGTCAAGACGCACTAATTACGGCTGTGGGAGAGTGGGTAAAAAATATCAGATTAGTGCGATTTCTTGGATGGGGAGACAAGATTCAGTCGGAGATTAATCTTCTCGCCAGCTCTTACATTAATTTTGCAGCGCTTCAGCGCGGAGTCGGCTTACTTATCTGGGCCGTCTCCTATTGTTGGTCAATTGTACCGCTAGTAACCCTGATCTTTGTGGCTAAGTCGCGCAATCTTAATCTCTCAGTTGCCGAGATTTTCTCGACATTTTGGTTGATTGAACACGTCATGCTTACGATTCAGTGGATACCCTGGTCTTTTTCTCGACTGGGAACCGCATTAACTGGCGCCAGTAGGGTGCAAGAGCTATTAGTACAACCTGAGCTTGCCGATGAATTTAAGCGCTTTGATCATTTAATTAGCGATCCTTTAATCTCTAATCCCACAGCTTCTAGGCCAGAAGCTATAGTAGTGCGAGATCTGACACATGAATTCAGTGGACGTTTAGCCATCAACCGCATCTCAGTGGAGTTTGATCTTACAAAGCGCACAGCCATAGTCGGCTCAGTAGGAAGTGGTAAAACTACCCTCCTTGAAATTCTCTTAGGGGAGCTTCCAGCTTCAAGTGGAGAGATTTTAGTCAGATTTAGTGATGGTGGTGAGGGCCCGCTCTGGCGCTCTGATGTTTATCATCGATTGCGCTCGCAAGTGGCCTATTCTCCGCAACAGCCTTTTCTATCAAACGGCCCAATTCGGCTAAATGTCGATCTCTCAGGATTGTCTTCAGAGCAGAGTGTAGCGCAGGCGATCGACATGGCAGAACTGACCGATGATCTTGCTCTATTTCCTCATGGCCTAGCGGAAGAGGTGGGCGA
The DNA here is from genome assembly GCA_964655155.1 of uncultured Bdellovibrionales bacterium. GTDB lineage: Bacteria > Bdellovibrionota_C > UBA2361 > UBA2361 > OMII01 > OMII01. Next base: position 14,518 of record CAZZLV010000026.1, on the reverse strand, counting down.
ATCTGGGATAAATCTATCTGGCGGACAGCAACAGAGGGTTAGTTTGGCAAGAGTATTCATCTCAAAGCGCTCAGTTTTGTTTCTTGATGATCCGTTAAGTGCAGTGGATCAAGCAACTGAGCGTAGGCTAATAAAAACGATCTTAAGTGAGGCTCAGGGGCTAGTATTAGTGTCGCACAGGTTAGCTGAGCTGGAGCGATGTGATCGAGTGTTAGTTTTTGATGGCGGTGAGATCGTCGAAGACGGCGACCCAAAACTTCTCTCAGGCGATCCAAATTCGCGATTCTCTGGCTACCTTAGAGCCGTACAGGATGGTCATGTCTGACACATTTACGACTCAAGAGACGGCTGGAGAGATAAAGGGCGATCTGGCGCTACTTAGGCGTTACATGCGCGAGGTGCCATTCATTCGCTACATGTTGGTGCCAAATTTTCTGATAGGATTAATTGCAGCTTTAGTTCCGCAGTTGGTAACGTGGGGTAGTGGCGCCCTAATTGAGAGTGACAGCGGCGCTGTGCCGGTTAGCTTCGCAGGGTTTAGCTTCTATCTTACTTTGGGGGCACTTGCAGTACTTGTTTTATCTGCATTTCTGATTCGGTCAATACAGTGGATATTATTTGAGGCTGGTGGGCAGGTTTTTGCTAAAAATATAATTAGAAACACAGTTAAATCGTTGGGAGCTACCCGAACGACATTCTTTGATGAGTACCCATCTGGGAAGATAATTAATCGGATAGTTAAAGATGCTGATAGTCTGCTGACGATGCTACCTGTTCGGCTGGGCGATAGCTCCTCAGCTCTTGCAGAGTTGGTGGTAATTACTGCTCTGGTAGCTCTGGCTAGCCCTATTGCGGCAGTGATAGCAATACCTGCATTATTACTGTTTATTTACATTCAGAGAGATATTGCGCCTAGCTTGCAAAAGCTAATTATCCTCCGCTCGGCGCGCTTTGGCGAGTTGTTACACCGGGAGACCGATCTAATTGAAGGGGTCAGGTGTTATGCGCTTTATGGACAGTTGCCAGCTCTTCTGCGCAGACTAGGTGAGACAGCGCAAGGATTTATGCAGATGCATTTTTTGCGCGGGCGCATAGAGGCCTGGGGCCATTGCTTGGCTGAGCTTGGTTTAGCATTTTACAACTCAATAATCCTTTTTTCTGTGTATCTGGGGATTCATGCAGGCACACTCTCACCCGTAGTTGGAGCAGTTATAATTACCGCTTCATTTAAACTTTCTGGGGTATTTAAATGGCTGGCATGGAGTATCGGATTGTTATTTGAGTCTCTCGGCCATGCACGGCGAGTCTTTGAATACTTCGATCTGCCACCAGAGGAAGAAACTGATGGTGTAAAACGCATCGATTTAACTGAACCGAATACCTCTCGGATCCATGATACTGAAGCTGCACCTAGTGGCGATCTGGAATTTAGAAACTACTCGATGAGTTACCGCGAGAATACCCCAATTATCCTTAATAAGCTAAATCTGGTCATACAAAGTGGCTCCAAGGTGGGAATAGTGGGGCGCACTGGATCGGGTAAGACTAGTTTTGTTCAGGCGCTCTTTAGGATGGTGTATGTCAGAGGTGGTGATATCACTATCGGCGGCAGGTCAATTTTACAGATGCCTATACAGCAGGCTCGCGGATTGTTCGCTGTAGTGCCGCAAGATCCATATCTTTTTGAGGGAACCCTGCGGTCTAACATAGATAGATTAAATGCTCACTCCGATCGGCAATTACAACAAGCTCTGCAGGCCACAGGGCTCTCGTTTGATCTAGATTTGCCTCTTCATGAGGGGGGCAGTAATCTATCTTTGGGCCAGCGACAACTTGTTTGTTTGGCACGGGTTATACTATCTCCAAATCCGTTTGTTCTACTCGATGAGCCGACTAGCGGAGTAGACACGATTACAGATGCTAAAATTCAGACTGTTTTACGTAGTGCATTGGCAGATCGAACCGTGATTACGATCGCCCATAGGCTAGAGACCTTAGCTAGAATGGATCGTGTAATCGATCTGACGTTCGAGAATAGTGGCGATGTCTCTGATAGATCTTAACTGATAAGCGATTTAAACAAACTCATCGGCGCCGAGTTGATAGCTACTCCTCTGAGCGTGGAGGGAGTGGCTCATCTGGTAGTCCCAGCAGCGAGCGAAAACGGTGCCGTAGATATACCTCCATAGAATCGACCACTCCATTACAGCGGATCAGTGTGTCGATAGTGTTTGCGACAGCGCGCTTAGTTGTGATGTCGAGAGAGTCTTTCAGCAGGCTTGCCTCTGCGGAGCTGCTGCGCATGCTAGAGAGCGCGCTACGTGCCTTTGCCAGAAGTCCGGAGGCACTCTCATCTGAGATTCGAAAGATAGATTTTAGGCTGTTATGTATCACCGATTTTTCGAAGCGATCGATCATGTGATCCGATGATGCCACTTCGACCAGGATTATCGCAGTAGCAAGTTGCACATCGATATGCTTTGAACTCTTGGGGCCCTTCTGATTCTGTAGGGCACGCATCTGATCGATCAGGCTGTCGGTAGCTATCGAAGCGAGGTCTCTAGGGACTTTGTCATTGTGATTTGATTTACTCATTTCACTATAATCCTAAAAAGTCGTCATCATCGAAAGGGATAATTCTAAATTCGGCAGTCGCGGGTCTGAAAATGGGGGAGCGGTATAATCCTAAAAAAAGCAATTGCGCGCCCTAAAATGGCGCATCTGGTTAAAATAACTTTGTCTTTTTAACCTAAATTCGGCAGTTAAGGAGAGCGAAAATGGAGCAGGTGGCTAAAAGCACCAAGGATTTTGAACTTTTCGGAGGCGCAATCCTGGCACCGTCAGGGTGAGCACCGAAAATTGAAAAGCCGAATGTGATTTTAGCCAGATGCACCGTTTTCGGGCCCGCAACTGCCGAATTTAGGTTTAGAGGCTAACCACTCCGCGACGGCTCTGGCTCGAACCTCAGTATGGAGGAGATTTCGAACCAGATTGAATCAGGTCTTTGTCAGCTCAGCGACGAGATTGTAGGCGTAACCTAATCGCTTTGCTTAAGCATCTCAAGCGCTGAGAGCCCAGCTCCGATCCAGCCTGCGTTGTTACCAAGCCTCGCGAATAGAAGCTTGGCCTTCGGAGTCTTGGTGGTATTAGCCTCTTCCTTAAAACCAGCTCTTACCTGCTTAAGGTATGCTCGCTTAACTGTTTCCTTAGCCCCACTAATTCCACCACCGATAACGATCCAACATAAGTCAAGAGTCAAGTCCATGCGCCCCAGAAAGAGCCCTAAATTCCAAGCCTGACTCTTTAGGATGCTGAGCGCAAATTCATTTCCCTTTGCCGCTTCAACAGGAACTGCATCCACCCACGTAGCAGGTTGCCCTTGGTAGACCGCATTTGTCGGCTCCTCATACCGCCTTGCTACTACCTCACGGTCCAGAAAAGCTCGAGAGATATACAGCTCTGCGCAATCAGGCTTGCCACATCCGCATGTTATTCCCCCCTGAACGAGGTTGACCGAACTTTTAGCTTTTGCTGTGGGCATCGGGGCGTGACCAAACTCCCCTCCACCTCCTCTGAACCCTCGATGCAGCTCTCCACGCCCCGCAAAGAAAGCAGTCCCGAGACCGGTGCCAACTGTTACGAGCAGACCCGGGGTATGAGCGAGGCTTGGGTCGCGTTTCAAGAGATGAGCGAGCTCTGCGATCCCAGCTGCGTTCGCATCATTTTCATAAGAAGTGCGAAGGCCGAGTAGTGTCTCTAACCGCTCCCGAATCTTCACACCGGTCCAAGACCTTCCGAAGTTGGGACTGAAATATAACTGCCCGTCTAGCGTTGCTGGCCCTGCCACCGCGAGTCCTGCCGCGGAAAAGGACTCCTTGCTCAAATCGTATTTATTTTGAAGACTCAGAAATGCTGATTTCAATTGATTGAGCGTCGCATCTGGTCCCCGCTTCACATCTGAAGGTACACAGAGCGGCTTGCGGCTCGCGGTAAGTGGCTCCCCTTGTTCATCCACAAGACCGTATTTAGCGCTGGTACCACCCACATCGAAACCAACTATTACTCCCCTAGATTGTACTCGCATAGATTCTCGACTTCTGAGACCGCTAATTTGCCTATCCATATCTATTTATATTGACGTATCTTAGCAATAAAACGTCCAAAGTAAATTACCCTGCTCACCAAAGTTGCTATCTCGATCTGATTCGAACTACGTAATAGGATTCGGAATGAGTGCGCGATGAGCAACGCCTAGCGGGCGCTTAATTCAGGTGCAACCTCTCTTTCCCCTTCCTCCCTGTTTCTTTGTCCGAAACAGCAAAAGTCTCGGGGTAGGTTGTCCACTGCAGCGAACCCGTTCAATTAGAAGCTTTGGGAGTTGCCACACAAGCGCGTAGCCTCTGAGCTGCAGTCTCCGGGGTGATATCACGCTGAGATTCGGCAAAAAGCTCAAAGCCCACCATGTGTTTTTTTATGTCTGCTGACCGAAGGAGGGGTGGAAAAAATTTCTGATTTAGCTGAAACCCTTCCCTTCTATCAGAATTGATAGGCGCTTGATAAACTCCCATCGAGTATGGGAACGAGCAAGAGAACAATCGGTCGTAGCCCGTTATCAGATTTTTTAAAAGGTGTGCCCAATCATGTATCTCAGCATGACTGAGCTCGTGGATGAACTGGCACGGTCGCCGCGGAATCACTAAGGTCTCGAATGGCCACGTCGCCCAAAACGGGACAACAGCCACCCAAGAATCATTACTGACAATAATTCGCTCATCACGCGCCTCTTCCCACAAAGCATATTCCACGAGCAGATTTTTGCCCGTTTGCTTAAGATACTCGCACTGCGCTTTCAACTCGCGCGCTGGGATACCAGGAACCGATTCTGTGGCCCAGATCTGGCCATGCGGGTGAGGATTAGAGCAGCCCATGATCTCACCCTTATTTTCAAAGATCATGATGTGCGAGATCCATGAGCGAGTGGCTAGATCTGCCGTCTGTTCGCGCCAAGTCTCTATAACCTGCACGATTTGGGTAGGCGTCAGCAAACTAAGGGTCTGATCATGCTGAGGAGAGAAGCACACGACCCGGCACTCACCTCGTTCGGGTGTGGCGCGGATAAAGTCCGGTGCGGACTCCCGCCCCCGTGGATCCTGGCAAAATCCTTCGGGGATCTCCGAGAGTAGCGCGGGAAAATCGTTGGCGAACACATACGTTGATGGATATGGGGGATTTATGCCTCCGGAGGCGCGCGCATTACCCGGGCACAAATAGCACGCTGAGTCGTAACTTTCACGGATGCCGGTATCTCTAGCCTCAACACTACCTTGCCAAGGACGGAGCGCCCTATGAGGCGATACCATCACCCACTCCTCTCGTAACGGGTTCCAGCGGCGATGTGGATAATCTTTCGGGGCCATCGGCGTTCGTTCGGCTACAGGTCAAGCTCTGAAACCCCATCTGAAGCGCTTGATGCAAAGCACTCGCCCGCTATCCCGCAGCGAGATGAGTAGGCGGATAGAAGTTCTCTCTCGAAATTCGCGATGCAGGACACTTCAACCAAGGCGATGACACACCCTCCAAATCCGGCTCCCGTCATGCGAGCGCCTATACACCCTTCTATCTGGGAACTCAGATCTACCAAGGCATCCAGTTCACGTCCCGTCACTTCGTAATCGTTTTTGAGCGAATCGTGCGATTGATAGAGAAGCTCCCCAAAGAGCTGAAAATTGCCTGCCTTAAGTGCCTCCATAGCATCGTATACGCGACGGTTCTCCGTCACAACGTGCCTCGCGCGCTTTAGAAGTAGTGGCTCATTCGCTAGAGCCTGATTAACTTCAGTAATAGTAGCCTGGCAGAGGTTCTCAACTGCTCGAAGCTTCCTGATCAACTCCAGCGCCGCGTCACACTCGGCGCGCCTTTCGTTGTATTTGCTTCCTGCAAGACTGCGTTCCTTCTTTGAATCGATGACTACTAGTCGAAAGTTCTCAAAATCAAAAGGGATGTATGTGTGTTCGAGCGTCGCGCAATTGAGCGCTAACGCACGGCCAGACTTTGCGTTAGCAACACTAAACTGGTCCATAATTCCACACTGAACCCCGATTATCTCGCGCTCGGCTCGCTGGCAGCCAAGAGCCAGCTCTACCCTGTTTATGTTGGCAACGCGCCCAGGATTCCTTGGGTCGAAACACTTCGCCATGTAGGCGGTGAGCACCTCGATTGCTGCAGAAGAGGAAAGCCCTGCTCCCAGCGGTAGATCTCCGTAGAACATAATGTCGGCGCCAGAGACCGCATGCCCCTGTTGCTCAAGGATCTCAAGTGTGGCGAGCGGATAAGCCACCCAGCTATCTGCGTGCTCTGCGCGGACTCGAGCAATATCACTACAATTGAGGGTGAAAGCTTCATCTGGGCGATTAAGAGAGCGCAAGGTCAGCGTTGAATCTGTCCGTGGCGAGAACAAAGCATATACACCCCGATCGATCGCCGCAGGAAACACGAGACCACCATTATAATCAATATGCTCCCCAATTAAGTTCACCCTGCCTGGACAGAAGAAAAGCCGGGGCGAACCCGTCAACCCTTCACTGGCCCAGCGTTCCTTGAGGATGCTCGTTATCGAGGATCGATTACTTTTTGTCATACCCGTTTGGATTCCTTTTGAAGAACTGAAATGCCTATGCCACGCTTGTTATCAGGGAGAAGTTCGGATGCCAGCCGAGGGTTTGCTGAAGTTTGGTCGAATTTGCCACTAGGGCGGCGGGGTCTCCTGCTCTTCTATCTCCGATCGAATAAGGCACAGGACTGTCGACAACTTCTTGCACTGCTTCAATGACCTCTAATACTGAGTTGCCTTTGCCCGTGCCGACGTTGAATGCTTCAAATGGCCCAACATTCTGCTGACAACGCTCAAGTGCCTTAATGTGAGCATCTGCGAGGTCGTGCACGTTTACGTAGTCGCGAACAGCAGTTCCATCTTTCGTCGGATAGTCGTTACCGAAAACTTTCATCGGTCCTCTTAAACCCATCGCTGCGCGAATCGCAATTGGTACTAGGTGAGTCTCGGGGTTGTGATCCTCTCCTCGGGAGCCCGCTGAGTCAGCGCCACATGCATTAAAATAGCGCAACGCGATGGCTCTAAGTGTGCCGTTACTCGCCACCGCCATATCCTCAAGCATCTTTTCTACTGCTAGCTTGGTATTTCCGTAAGGATTGATAGGGTGTTTTCGATGATCTTCAACCAGCTCCCCTTGGGGCTCGCCGTATACTGCCGCTGTGCTACTAAAAACTATATTCCCTGTTCCACTTTCGGCGCATGCAGCAACGAGGTTTAAACTCCCTACCACGTTGTTTTGATAATACAGTCCGGGCTGCTGCACTGATTCCCCCACGAGGGACTTAGCCGCGAAGTGAATTACCCCGTAGTAGGGGCCATGCTCCATGAAATGACGTCGCACGGCTATCCGGTCGTTGAGGTCTAGATTGATAAACTCGGCGTTGTCGGGGATAGCCGCTCGGTGTCCTGTGGAGAGATTGTCTAAAACCGCAACTTTATATCCACTGTGAATCAAGCTTTCAGCGGTAAAGCTTCCAATCTATCCTGCTCCACCAGTCACGAGGACTTCGTTCATATCCACTCCATCAACAACACAGACAAAATTGACGCTACTTAATGTCACCGACCAAGTCAAACAGTTTGCGACGCTACTGCTGCGGCCACCCAGAGCAGGCTGCTTTTATGATAGTTCTAGCTAATCTTCTTGAACAGCGGGAGCACATCTAGAGAGGCAGGAAAATCCTTGAGCCAAGCTCCCCCTTGGAAGCATTCCTCGTGATTCCAATAGCTTTGCCACGTCCCGGCAGGCAGGTACACATCACGCGACTCCTTTCCAGGTTCGATTACAGGAGCGACAAGGTATGAATCGGTGATGAGATACTGATCCTCGCACCCCAAGGCGATGTGATCATCTGGCGCATTCCACCACAATGGCTTGACGATCATCTCGCCCTTTAGCGCCGCAGCATGACTGATTGAAGCGAAATCAGCATGTAACGTGAGGTATTTCTTACACACCTCAACGCACTCGCGACCGTACCTCCAGGGAGGGATGCTAAACTGAATAAACGGCAACGGAGCCACTGCCTGCACCCACCGAACCATCAGCTCGAAATCAGCTCGCTCATTGCCGTACTCATTACCCGCGATCATATCCGGGAACGTAAAGCGGTACCCGAGTAGGCTCAGCGTTACAGTTTGAGATATCGCGCTCGCCAACCCGTTCCGAAATCCCCACGACGTATTCTTATCCCACTGCCGCAGAAGGATGGGTACGTGCTGGGTTCTCGATCCAGTCCGAGCATCAGACCAAGGAAATAGCTCCCCTATCTTCTGAATGTAGCTCCTTCCAGCCGACTGTGGGGCGATCGGATTTGCACCTGCAATGCCCTCATCCATGTAGAAGCCAGCCTCTCCAGCATCAAACTTAAATCCGTCAAGCTCGTACCTTCTAGCCAGGTCTCGGAGATTGTTCAGGTGCCACTCCAGCGCTTCAGGCCTCGTCAGATCGAGAAACGCAGCCTCCCCCTCCCACCATTTACCGATGTATGGGCTGTCATCGGCTTTACTTCTAAGAACGACCTTATCAGCTATGGCTCGCTCGAAATTCTCGGAAGTGCGGTTAAAGAACGGAACGTTCCACAGCGTTACCTCAACCCCTAGTTGGTGAAGCTCCTGAACCAACAACTCAGGATTGGGGAATTTACGTTCATCAAAAGTTGTGTCTCCAAATTCTTTCTGCCATTTGGCGTCTATACCCAGAATAGAGCACGGAAGCTCGTGCTTTCTCATGGCCTGGACGTACTCAGATATCTTCCGTTGTGAGATGTCATTCTTAAAGTTCGCCCAAGTCGTCCAGAGTGGCTTTTGGAAAAGGTGCAGCGGAGGAACTGGTGACTTGTGTAACCCAGCGTGAAATTGAGTCACTACGTCGCGCGCATTACCTAGTCTGTAGAGCCGGATTCGTAACCCCTTACCCCAAATCTTTAATAGGCCATCCGTTGGAACCCCTAGATCCTTCACGACGTAGGGCCGGTCGAAACCTTTTGGCACGTCTTGGGTGGGGGCGTTTAAAGAGAAATGTATCAGTTGGTCGGTTTCGACAAAAACGCCTAAGCCATCCGAGCTGAAGAAAAAGGGCTCAACAATCCCAAGAAATCCCGTGCCACCCAAGCCTGGCGTGATTGGGTCAGCTGATATAAGCGGACTCTTGGGAATCGACAGTCGCGAAAGGATCCGTTGATTCCTTAAAGCACCTAATCCGAACCAATCGCTAGCGCCAAGGGGCATCTCAAAGTAGTCGACCCCGACCAGAAGATACCCATAATCGGTCTTCAACGCCTCGACATGCTCAGGCTGCACTACTGGGCGATTGGCGGCGAAATTATCAAAAACATCAGTTGGCATAGAGAGCTGGAACCTTTCATTTCGAAATTTGCGAAGGTCATGATATTACAGAAGAGTTTTGGAATAAAGGTGGTGGTGTTCAACCGGTCGCACGCTCATGCGCAGGGTACTTGCTTTCTAGGCATCTCCGCCAACTTTTACATGTGAGCTCTTTTTTGCAGTAAGATTTGATTAGCCGTAATTACTTGTTCTATAGATACACCCACCCGTTTTAGTTTTGCGAGTCCGCTATGAGAAAACCTTCAATCAATGCGAATCAGGGCACACCGGCAACAGCACAACCTGAACGCCTAGCTGCACCTCCCATCCCAAATGTGGATCAGTTTTCGACCAAGGCTGTGTTAGGTGAGTGGAGACGGTCGGACAGGTACCTACAAATGTTGTTCACTGATAGCAAGGGAGCTCCCGATCCAGCTACCGTCGCTCAAGTACAGCGGTCCCGACTTAGAGACCTAATCGAGCGACAGATTTTGATGTGCTCCTACGAAAACCCTTGGGGCTCTGGCGGTGGTCTGTTCCAGATCGCCCGCAAACTACCGGCTGAATTCAACCGAATCATGAGCGGCGAACCAACTCGTTCGATACCTGACTCCATGCTTAGACTGTCTCCGCTCCACGGAAATCTGTCGTCATCACTTCCGTCCGATGTGCTCATGAGAGCGCGGCAGAAAGTCGGCTATTCCGAGACGGTTGATCCGGAGCAATTAGGGCGGCTCGCTAGGGCTCCCCTGGCAGAGTTTATTCCCGATTCTGTAAGTTACCGAGATGCAAACGACAACGTGCTGGCGCATGTCTGCTATCTTGGTAGCTGTGAGGTTCCCTTCGGTCTGCCTGACGCAAATGGCGTTCGCCAGCAGTACACAACTCATATTTACCGAGCCCACGACGTGGCGTGGCAAGACGATTGGATGCTGTTTGGCAATGACTCATTCTTTCAGGGAGATCGCAGTCCTTACGAGTATCACAAGATTCCAGAGGGCCGAGAATTAATCAAAGACCAGCTTGTCCATGATGCGCTCTTCGCAGCAAAGGCAACCCCGTATGTAGCAGCGGCGCTAGGTATTTACTCGCCTCTCTTTCACCTACAAGACTGGCAGTTCGCCGGTGTTGCACTGACAGCCAAGGAAGCCTGTCTCGGAGAGATTTTGAGTAAGGCGGCTACGGTGCTCACAATGCACAACGTCTATGACCAAACAATAGACTCGCACGAGCTATCCAAGATCACCGATCGCACCCGTGGCGATCAATGGACGACCTTAAATGGTGCCGGAGCGCGCAATACCCTGCTTACCAGGATGATTCCGCTGTTGGACGCGCCGGTAAGCGCCGTCAGCAGCGATCTTATCCATGATGTACTGGGAATACCCTCCTGTTTCGAAGCCTCACCGACACTGGTGGACATTCTCCGCACATTCGGGGCTGTAGGGATATTTAATGGAACCTACGTAGCGGCGCCAAGGAGTCGAATCATTAATACCGCTATCTCAGACTTGCATGCGGGTCAGCACGAGCCTATCCTGCAGATCAAGGCAGCACAGCGCTGTAATATGCTCAGTAATCTAGTGAATTTTCTCAAACAACAGCGCTCTAAGATCACAGATGAAAACGGAAGTCCTATTCTCGGGCAACTTAGAGAGGAGAACGAGGTTGGCGGGCTAGTGGGCCTTGCGCCCAACGTACCGGTGTTTTTTACGATGGGGCGATTTGACCCAAACCAGAAGGGGCAAGATCTATTCCTTGAGGCGATACACCGGTTGCCGGCTGACATCGACGCTCGTTTTATCGTGGGAGCTGCGGGGATTTCACCAGAAAACTTCCGAGAGTTCTACGAGCGAGCCAGCACATCGTTGACAGAAGTAATGGTCGAGCTATCGTTGTAAGCACTTTTTTTACCGGCCAGCTCAGGGATAGTCTGCAAAAGGGGCCAACATTTCTGGTCATGCCATCGCTCTATGAACCAACCGGCATGGTAACGGAATTCAATGCTCAGCTCACCCCTGTCATTGCCCATGCTACCGGTGGCCTAAGAAGGCTAGTCACACACTATGATTTTAACAGTGGTAGCGGAAGCGGATTTCATTTTGGCGTGAATGGAGAGTACGAACCGGGATTCGATCCGCAATGGGCTTCAATCCGCGGGGCGGGACCTGAGGATCGGGCGAATGTGGACTTGTACAACATGTTAGCGGATGCCTTGGCCCAGACATTACAGGGAGCTACCGAGGTATTTGCCGAAAAACCCGAGCATTACGCGCGAATTTTGTCTAACTTACTGCAACAAGTGACCAAGTTCTCGTGGGGGCCATCAGTGTATCAGTATTTAGAGCTATTCGATCGAGCGTGCACGAACTAAGGGTGCGGGCCTCACTAGGAGCTAAAAAGAGGCTGTGGAACACGCGAAAGCCGAACCACGGAGCTAGCTTGCTCCCGACGTATCACCCCTGTTTGCCCTCTTTTTGCTGAGTAATGCACTACAGGACTTACAGCTACGGTGTGTGCTATACTGGAGGGGTGAACCTAAATTCAGCAGTTGCGGGTCTGAAAATGGCGCAACTGCCGAATTTAGGTTTAAAAGCCGAAGTTATTTTAACCAGATGCGCCATTTTGGGACCCGCAACTGCTCTTTTTAGGTTTAGAGCATGAAGGCATATCTTAAATATGCTTGGTTTGTTAGAGTCTGTTTGCTTCGCGATGGCGGAGTGAGCTTTTTTCAAAAAAATCGACCTAGGTATAGAGTCCAAAAAAAAGGACGGATAGCCGCGCTTATTTTCTGATGCGGCTTATAGCGATACACAAGCGCTTGATAGAGAAGTCCGGTCCGTTGAGATGGGGCTACGGAGATAGAGTGCGATGAATATCTCGAGTAATCTTAGAGAGAGTAATCATTCCAGGACGGAGCTCAACCCGAGATTCGACGAGTCGGGCAATTGGTGGTCACCAGCCGGTTATGCCATCAACAGACAAGATCTTTGCGACGGCGTCGATAGCACGAGGAGGCAGATGGGGCGGTGTCACACTAGTACTACTGCTATGCGTGGTATCTTCACTAAAGAAGAAATTGACTACCTTTTAACAAAGAGATCCGGAATTTCCAGGCACACAGGAGTTAGATTGATCGCCTTTTTAAGTTATGAGAATCCGTGGGCAAGCTCAGGAGGTGTACTTCCTGTGGTGCGCATGGCGCCCAAGGCGCTTGAGGATCAGCGGGAGCGGGTAATTCGAATCTCGCCATATCACTCTAATCTTAAGAGCAAATTCGACATCAAAACTTATAAGAATGCCCGTGAGGCAGGAAAGTGCGCGGTTCCGATTGATAACAGCGAGGTGCAGGTAACGGTTTACGAATTGCCCGATCCTGACCGCAATCAAGGGGTGTGGTACCTCATGTCTGCCCCTGGGTATTTCGCTCTCGACGGTGGTTATAATGGCACAGAGCCGTATTTTCACAGTGAAGAGAGTCCGACCGATCGAGATGGGCCTAATTCCATGCTTTTGCACGATAGTTTATTTGCGAGCAAGGCCGTCCCGTATGTGCTGCGTGCGCTTGGCCACACGAAGGATGTAATTATTGACGCACAGGATTGGCAATTCGCCTCGGTAGCTCAATTCGCGCTTGAGGCGCAGCTCTCCCGAGATTCGAGAGAACCGTTTCTAGAGAGTGCAGCGGTGGTGCTCACCCTTCACAATACCTACGACCATTGGCTCCCTCCTCATGTTCTAGCACGCTACACCGATCGGTTGAGCGGGGATGCTCAAACCGTTCTTCAGCGTATGATTCCACTTACCGCAGCACCGGTGGCGACCGTTAGTGGGGGCTTTGCGTGTAGCCTGACCCAATCTCCGATTCAAAAGTTCTCCTTGGCGCCGCACCTGCAGAATATCTTAGAATCACATGGAGTATTGGGTATCACCAACGGCTCTCTAGCGCAATTACAGCAGTCATCTGCTTGCTGGGAACAGGCTCCAGGCGACGTTAGTCTAATTACTAACAGTAAGAAGGATGCACGACAGGCAGCGCTGCAGGCCATCCACAGACATCAGACTAATCAGCAACTGTTGCAAACTGGATACCTTCGCGGAGGGAGCGCATCGTATGTCGGGGGTGATGTGACGCAACTCGATGGTAGCGTGCCGTTAATCGTTTGTTACGGTCGTTTTGACCTCGGGCAGAAGGGGATCGACGTATTTGTCGATGCCATTCGGCAGATGCCGAGGAATATGGCGAGATACGTGTTGATTAGTTGGCCCGGCAGCGGGGACAAGTTCGTGCAGGATCACTTTGAAGCGTACGCTAAGCTGGCACATGAGCGTCATGGTGAGTTTCTGTTTTTACCCGCGCGCTTCGAGCACTTTTCAGAGCTATCGGCGGGGGCATCGTATATCGTTTACCCGTCTCAGTATGAGCCCTTCGGAGCTGTTCCAGATGCTTTAACGAGATGCACGGGCGTTGTATATCATGCAGTTGATGGGCTACTGCACCAGATAATGCCGAATGCTCAGAAGTTTTATCTACCACAAGGTTTGTCTATGAAGGAAGTTTCATACGCCGAACCTGATATTTCCGTTGTTGGCTACCACGAGAGATACCCTTACGGGTTTGACCTGCGTGATGAGACGTGCTCATTGCAGCGGCTGACTGATCCTAACGAACGTCGCGAGCACCGGTTGTTCCAGCAGCAATCTATGGCTCTGAAGGACGCCCTGATAGTAGCCTGTCATCGTTTCTCAACAGGGGATGGAGCCGCGTACTACCGAGGTTTATCGAAGCTCCCAAAACTTGCAAAACCTTGGGTAAATAATGCTCAAAGTCGACAAGCTTGGTACAACCATGCAGTCGATTCCTCATCCAGCGAAGACCATACATAGTGCCGAGCCGGGTCCGCTAGTCCATCAGCTGGTAAAGTGGAAAAGTTTCATCCTAAAAAGAGCAGTTAAGGTGAACCAAAATGGTGCAGGTGGTAAAACCTATAGTAATCTGCAAAAGTCCGCGCCAGTAAAACTGGCAGGGCTTTTGCGGTAAATCACTATAGGTTGTTGTTTTGATTCGCGTCCGCGAATCGA
>CAZZLV010000025.1:0-16437 GCA_964655155.1 uncultured Bdellovibrionales bacterium | reverse complement strand
AACTGCCGAATTTAGGTTAAAGCAATCGCGCTACGGAATTGCCTCACTTAGGATAATTACCAAGCACCGCACAGACACGCTCAAATACCTCGTCCACGGTTCCCACTCCGTCAACCTCACGCAAGCAACCCTGTTCCTTGTAGTAGGTCGCCAGTGGAGCCGTCTGAGTCAGATAGACCTGAAAACGGTGCGCTGCAACCTCCGCCGAATCATCAGACCGCGCTACCTGGGCTACACCACCTCGATGCCGGATACGCTCCATAATCACCTGCTGCGGCACCGCAATCTGAACCACATGCGTTAGCTGGCATGACATCCGAGCAAGGATCGCATCAAGCATCTCCGACTGCTGCAGAGTTCGCGGTATACCGTCCAAAAGGAACCCTCGCGCACAATCTTGACGGCCTAGTCTTTCCTGAACGATCTGCATAATTAACTCATCAGCGACCAGCTCTCCCCTGTCGAGAGTTGCCTTGACCTGCATTCCAAGCGGCGACTGCTGCGCCACCTGTTCGCGCAACATCTCACCGGTAGAGATGTGCGGAATGGCATACCTCTCTGCTATTAGGAGGGCCTGTGTGCCCTTACCAGCTCCCGGTGGCCCTAAAAGAACGACACGCATAGTTACCCCCACGCCTCAGCATTAACCTTGAATAACGGATTGTTCGGCTATCGACGTACCAATCGGTTCCGAGTATAGCTCGCTGAACCGATACCACCCCGAACCTTTGAGGACTTGGACATAAATGCCTCATAGTTTCGAGCCACCAGCATAGACTCGATCTGAGATGCAGTATCGAGCGTTACGCCTACAACGATTAGCACCGCCGTGCCCCCAAAGACATATGCGAACTGCGACGCCCCCATCTCTATGTAAATAACCTGCGGCAACACACAGACAAGCGATATATAAATAGCGCCCCACAAGGTCAGTCTGGTCAGAACTGCGTAGAGATAATCCGCCGTCTCACTACCAGGACGCACGAGAGGGATAAATCCTCCATTTTTTTTAAGATTATCCGCAACCTCGGTCGGATTAAAAACAACCGCTGTATAGAAGAAGCTAAAGAGAACGATTAAAGCAACAAAGATCGACTCGTATCCCCAGGAACCAGGCGTAAAAAACTTACCAAATGTTGATATATCAGCTCCAGGAATGACCGTCACGATCGTCGCCGGAACCATCAAAATAGCAGAAGCAAAAATCGGCGGGATCACACCAGTCATGTTCACTTTGAGCGGCATATACTGAGTCTGGGCCTGAGTCATACGCTTGCCTACCATACGCCGAGGGTACTGTATAGGAATCTTTCTGTGCGAGCGCTCAACATAAACGATCGCGAATATTGACAATACAGAGAACAGAATTAAGGCAATGATAGTAAATGGTGAAACCTCCCCAGTTCGCGCCAACTCTACCGTTGAACCGAATACCGCAGGCATCCGCGCCGCAATACCAGCGAAGATTATGATACTCGTTCCATTACCCAAACCACGCTCAGTAATCTGCTCTCCCAGCCACATTACGAACGCAGTGCCAGCAGTCAAAGTAATCATTGTGATAAGCTCAAATCCGACACTGGCAGTTGCTAGCCCCTTTGATTCTAGCGCCCTGGCAATCATGTAGCTCTGAAAAAGTGCGAGAAGAATGGTACCTTGTCGAGTGTATCTGGTGATAATTCTACGCCCAGCATCCCCCTCCTTCTTAAGGTTCTCCAAATACGGGAAGCTTGGGGTCAGCAGCTGAATAATGATTGACACTGTAATATAGGGCGAGATCCCCAACGTGAAGATAGAAAACTGTTCAAGCGCACCTCCGGAGAAGAGATTAATCAGACCGAAAAGCGTATTAGCATTCGACTCGAACATCTGTCGAATCTTATCAACATCGACACCAGGGGTCGAAACAAACACACCGAATCGGTATACCGCAAGCATACCAATCGTAAAAAGGAGCCTCTTCTTCAGCTCCGGGATCTGGAACACTGCTAACAAGCCATTCATGCAACCCTCTTTGGAAGACTATAGATATTGGCTAAAGTCCATGCCTGGAGACACGGCAAGGCTTATGCTCTCAATCAACACTCTCTAAACGAGCTCGACTGTGCCGCCAGCAGCCTCTACCTGCGCCTTAGCCTGTGCAGATATCGCGTTTACCTTGACGTGAAGCTGCTTAGTTAGGTTCTCGACATCAGAGAGCACCTTGACTCCAGCACGCTCGTTGCTCTTCTTGGCGTATCCAAGAGCTTGAATCTTTGCCAGGTCGACCGTTGTACCACTCTCCAACCGCTCAAGCACTGAAAGCCTGACGATCGAGTAAACATTGGAACCCTTTACAGATACTCGAGAGGTAAAGCCAACCTTTGGGAGACGTCTGTAAAGTGGCATCTGTCCTCCCTCAAACCCAGCCCGTATCTTTCCGCCTGAGCGAGCTGTCTGTCCCTTGCCACCCTTGCCGGATGTCTTGCCGTGCCCCGATCCCTCTCCGCGACCGATGCGGGTGCGAGGCTTGCGGGCTCCCACCATAGGCTTCAATGTATTTAGTGCCAAGATTTTTTTAATGGCCATGGTTGACCTCACTACTCTATGAAAAATGCCTACCTTAGAACTATGCTCTTACAAACTACTTAACTGGGGTAACCTCAATCAAGTGTTGCACCGAATTTAGCATTCCCTGCACGCTCTGATTGAGCGTGAGCTCTCTCTGCTTACCGATGGAACCCAAACCGATAGCCTTCAAAGTCCTCTTAGTCCTCGGTTGCCTTCCAATCTGACTACGCACCTGCTTCACTCGTACCTTGCTCATAACGATCCTACTCAAAAAACTAATTAGAAGGGTTGGTAACCCATCTCTTCAAGCTTGAGACCACGAACTGCCGCTACTACCTCCGGCTCCTCAAGGTCAAGAAGTCCAGCTATTGTCGCGCGCAAGACGTTTTGCGCCGTGCTCGACCCAATACACTTTGTACGGATATCTTTTATACCGCATACATCCATAATAGCGCGCACCGCTGCTCCGGCTATAACTCCGGTTCCCGGAGCACCTGGCTTAAGAATCACCGTTGATGGGCCTGACTTTCCGATGATGTCGTGAGGTATCGAGGTACCCTTCAACGGTATCTTAACGAGGCGTTTACGGGCTTGCTCAGTCGCCTTGCGAATCGCATCCGGAACCTCAACCGATTTCCCGAGCCCAAAGCCTACATGACCTCGACCATCACCGGTAACTACTAATGCGCTGAAGCTAAAGCGACGTCCGCCCTTAACCACTTTAGCAACACGGTTAATTCCCACTGTCTTATCTGTGAGCTCTCCGCACTGGTCAACTGTTACCCTACGATCATCGAGTTTATTCTTAAATGCCATACATCACCGATTAAAAATTCAAACCACCTTCACGCGCGCCATCTGCCAATGCCCTTACTCGACCCGCGAATAGGAAACCGTTGCGATCAAAAACCACCTGAGCCACCTGTGCTGACTTGGTTCTCTCTGCTAGGACGATACCAACCGCTCGTGCTGCGAGAACGGACTTGGAACTCCGCTTTGAATCATTCTGGGACCTATCCTCTCCACTCGCAAGCTTCGCTATGGTCGCCTGAACCTCTTTGTCCAACGTCGAAGCACTAGCTATAGTACGATGACCATCGTCAGCAATCACCTGTGCATAGGTGTGCTTAGAGCTGCGGAAGATACTTAATCGAGGCTTCTCGGAGGTTCCTGACACCTTCTTGCGAATCCGAAGTTTTCTCCTCTCTCTTGCTGTACTCGTTATCTTCTTACCTTGCGTTGGCATAAGGCCCCCCACTCCTTCATAAATTCTCGATCTAACTACTTCTTACCTGTCTTACCAGCCTTGCGCCGAACCTTCTCATCCGAGTACTTAATCCCCTTCCCGAGGTACGGCTCGGGCGGCTGAACATCCCGAACCTTCGCGGCGAACATACCTAGGATCTCTCGGTCGCTTGATTCGAGCTCTATCTGATTCTTGGTGACCGCACACTTGATAACATCCGGCACCTGCAACGTTACATCGTGCGAGAAACCGACAGCGAGCACGAGATTCTTCCCTTGCAACTTAGCTGTGTAACCCACCCCGTTTAGCTCGAGAACCTTCTTCCACCCTGCACTAACACCCTTGACCATGTTGTTAATTGTAGCACGGGTAGTGCCATAGTCTGCTTTAGACTGACTATCAGAGCCGGTCAAAGAAACTATGAAACTTCCATTTTCGAGCGCCACCTTCACCCCAGGACGCACCGAGAATGATAGCTTGCCCTTAGGGCCCTCTACTGAAACTACACTACCTGACACAACACCCTTAACTCCCTGGGGAAGCGCCACCGGTAATTTACCTATACGCGACATACAACACCTCTTTCGATTACCCGATCAGGGCGATTACTTCCCCACCAACTTTATTCCTGCGCGCCTCATTATCCGTCATCAAACCTTTTGATGTCGAAACGATGGCAACTCCTAAGCCACTACTCACCTTCGGCAGATTATCTACCCGGAAGTACTTACGACATCCAGGTTTCGACACCCGCTCAGCTCGAGAAATAAGCGGTTTGCCGCTTGAGTAGTACTTGAGCCCGACTCTAATCGCTGGCTTATTGTCGGCATCCTCAGCCGTCTCAAAACCTTCTATGAGCCCCTCTCTCTTTAACACATCAAGAACGCTCCTGTTCATCTTTGAAGCGGTTACGAGAACCGAACGGTGCCCGGCACGTTGCCCATTTCTGATTCTCGTGATCATGTCTGATACGTGATCGTTTATCATAAATCTCTACCTCAGTTCCTTCTTGCGATACGGCTAATTCTTGCGAAACGGCATGCCCATGAGCTCTAGCAGTTCAAACCCCTCTTCATCAGTCCTAGCGGACGTTACAAAGGTAATGTCCAAACCTCGAATCTGATCCAGTTTGTCGATCTCTATCTCTGGAAAAACGATCTGCTCCTTGATACCCATCGTGTAATTCCCACGACCGTCAAACCCCTTTCTAGGAACACCTCTGAAATCTCTAACGCGCGGTAGCGCTACCGAGATGAAACGATCAAGAAAATCATACATTCGGCGCTTCCTCATAGTTACCATAACTCCGATCGGCAGTCCCTCGCGGAGCTTAAAAGCAGCTATTGACTTCTTGGCACGAGTTACAACCGGCTTCTGGCCGCTAATCCTCGTCATGGCGTACTCAACGAACTGGATCGCCTTTGAGTTATTGACCGCATCTCGGACGCCAGAGTTAAGAACTATCTTCTCGATCTTAGGAACCTGCATCGGTGAGGAGTAATTAAACTTCTTCATCAATGCGGGAACAACCACCTGCGTATAATGCTCAGACAAACGATTCATACTCCCCCTACTTCGCCTCAAGCTGGACAAACTTGTCAGTCTCTGGATCCCTATATCCACGTACGCGCTTACCACCTGTGGCAACTTCCTTTGCCAAGCGGACTGGACGCTTTAAAGCCTCTACGTAATACATGACGTTTGAGATGTGCACAGACTTCTCAACTGATATCTTCCCACCTTCCTCACCGGGAGTTGTCGCCCTCTTGTGGCGGACAAAGATGTTAAGCCCCTCAAGGATAACGCGATCGCCCTTATCACCAACGATAGCTTTAATCTTCGAGACCTGACCTTTGATAGGCCTCTTGGTTTTGTTTCCACCAGCGATAACCATCACCGGATCACCCTTCTTAAGAAAGGTTGGAACCTTTTTAATCTCTTCTCTCTTTACCTTCTTAGCAGCCACGACAATCTCCCTCCGTACCTTATAGAACTTCCGGCGCCAATGAGACGATCTTCATGAACTTCTTTCCACGAAGTTCACGCGCAACCGGCCCGAAAATACGGGTTCCAGCCGGCTCTAAAGCATCATTGATCAAAACCACGCTGTTATCGTCAAACCTGATGTACGAACCATCTTGTCTTCTAACAGCCTTTGCAGTGCGGACTACTACTGCCTTGTGAACCGAACCCTTGGCAATTTTCGAATTCGGAGTAGCTTCCTTAACAGCCACTACGATTATGTCTCCGACGCTTGCGTACCTCCTTCGGCTACCACCTAAAACTTTGACGCAGACAACCTTTCTGGCACCCGAATTGTCTGCTACTTCGAGTAAAGACTTAAGCTGAATCATAACTCTGTACCGCTTACTAAACTATCTCACCTTGCATTACTTTAAAGCCTCTACGCTTTTCAGCTGAATTGCTTTTTACTATGGCCTTTTTTACGCCCCTATTTTGCTCCTACTCTGCCTTCTTGAGTACTGAATCCAACTTCCAGCATTTGAGCTTGCTCAGAGGTCGGGTCTCCACGATGCGAACCCGATCTCCTACCCCACCCTGATTTGACTCATCGTGTGCGTAGAACTTCTTTGTCCTGCGAACAAACTTTCCGTAAGCTGAATGACGAACCTGGCGCACAACTGCAACCACTATGGTCTTATCCATTTTGCTACTAACAACGACGCCCTCTTGGCTCTTACGATTACCCCTTGTGCCTGTTGTTCGAGGAGCTTTGGCTCCCGTTGCTTCCTTGGCCCTTACTGCCTTTTTATTAGTCTCTGCCATACTGCCGCCTTAGTCCTTATTGCTTCAATCTCTTATAACTTTGATATGTCATTAGTTAGTACTTAGACCCTGAGGCCCTGCCTTGCTACCTAAAACTACGCCCCCTTCTTGGCTGACAACGCAGTCTGGACACGAGCCAACTGGCGACGAGTCTGTCCGAGGAGATGGCCCTTATCGAGCTGCTTAGAGGCCTGCTTAAAACGAAGACGCATAAGCTCCTCCGCCAGCTTGTTGGCCTTATCCTGAAGGGCCACGGCATCCATACTACTGATTTCCTTAAGAAAATCTTTGCGTTTCATAATTAAACTCTACTAACTTCTAAGCCCACAGGCGACTTTTTGACCAGACTAAACCGACGCCGCACTATGCCGGTTTCTCAGCTTTAAATCAAGTTACTGCTCCGTATCACCACCTTGGTCTTAATCGGCAACTTAGCAGCCGCCAACTCAAGCGCCTCTACGGCCACCTTCTCAGCAACTCCGGTTACCTCGTACATCAAACGACCAGACTTGACCTCTGCAACCCAAACCTCAACCGAACCTTTTCCCTTACCCATACGCACTTCAGCTGGCTTTTTGGTTAATGGCTTGTCCGGAAATACCTTGATCCAAACTTTTCCACCGCGCTTGAGGTGACGAACCATCGTTTGTCGAGCAGCCTCGATCTGGCGATTGGTCACCCAACCTGCCTCAGTAGCTCTCAAGCCAAACTCACCGAATTCCAAGGTGCACCCGCGGGTTTCCTTGATCTTAAGGTGTCTATAAAGCTTCATCTGCTTGCGATATCGTGGTTTCTTTGGCTGCAACATACACTACTCCGAAAACTTTCCCTCTTTGGGCAACTCCTACATCTGAATAGCCTCTCCTGCCGGCTCTTCACCAGGAGCGAACTTCTCACCCTTAAACACCCACACCTTTACTCCGATAATCCCGTATGTGGTGCTTGCCTCTGCAAAGCCATAATCGATATCAGCACGGAGCGTATGTAGCGGAACCCGGCCCTCTTTTGTAGCCTCTGTGCGCGCAATCTCGGCGCCATTTAATCTTCCCGACACTCGAATCTTGATGCCTTCAGCACCTACGCGTTGCGCTCGTCCTACGGCATCCTTCATCGCCCTGCGGAAGTTGACCCGACGCTCTAACTGAAACGCTATAGCCTCGGCTACAAGCTGTGCGTCCATATCAGCCTTACGAGCCTCAATGATGCTCAGATTAACATCACGCCTAACTAGATTTTTCAGATCCTTGCGTAGGTCTTCGATGTCTTTGCCCTTCTTGCCGATCACCAAGCCAGGCTTGGCGGTGTAAATATTAATCTTAACCCGTGCTGCAGCCCGCTCAATCTCGACCTTAGCGATACCGGCAGCCTGAAGCTTCTGCTTAACAAACTTACGAATCTTTACATCTTCGCCGATATACTTAGCGAATTCGCGCCCTGCAAACCATTTGGATTGCCAGCCTTCAATAATTCCTACCCGTAACCCACGAGGACTAACTTTTTGTCCCATACCAGAACTCCATTCCTACAAACTTACTTCTCACCGATCACTATCGTCATGTGCGCCGAACGCTTGCGAATCGGCGTAGCACGCCCATGCGCAGCCGGCATAAACCGCTTCATGGTGCGACCCTCATCAACCCAGCTCTTCGTAATCCAGAGCGCATCCACGTCAGCTTGAGCCTGCTCGCGAGCATTAGCGATCGCTGACTGCAGCAACTTGTGCGCCAACTTCGCACCCTTCTTCGGTGAAAACTTGAGCATAGCCAAGGCTGGCTCTACCTGTTTACCACGAATTAGATCCACAATAAGGCGCGCCTTACGGGGCGACATCCGAATGTGCCTGAGAGTTGCTGATGCAACTTCTGCGTTTTTGCTTGATATGTTTTGTGTCTTCTTAGCCATAGCTGATGACCTTCACTGTACGCTACTAACTCTATGCTGCTGCCTTGGCCGAGTGACCATGGAAGGTTCTAGTCGGCGAAAACTCACCTAACTTATGACCGATCATATTTTCGGTTACGAACACTGCATTGAACTTCTTCCCGTTGTGCACAGCAAACGTCAACCCAATCATATCTGGGGTAATCGTCGAGCGCCGCGACCAGGTTTTAATCGGCCCTTTATGAGCCCCTGATTTAGCACGCTCTATCCACTTCAACAGGCTATTATCTACAAATGGTCCCTTCTTAACGGAACGAGCCATATCTTCCCCCTAATTCCTTACTTACTACGCTTACGAACGATAAACTTCTGAGTACGCTTGTTGGTGCGGGTCTTGAGCCCCTTGGCCAGCAACCCGGTACGCGAACAAGGATGTCTTCCACCCTTGGACTTGCCTTCTCCTCCGCCCATGGCATGGTCTACAGGATTCTTGGTAACTCCACGATTGTGCGGCCTACGGTTTAACCACCTAGACCTTCCAGCCTTGCCGATAACCTTATTTTGGTGGTCGGCGTTGCTTACAGAACCTATTGATGCGTAGCACTCAAGCGAGACCTTGCGCATTTCACCAGAGGGCAACTTAACGGTGGCGTATTCACCCTCCTTGGCCACTAGCTGTGCAGCAGCACCCGCAGAACGAACAAGCTGCCCACCGCCACGAATCTTAAGCTCGATGTTGTGAATATTCTCTCCTAGTGGCACGGCCTTGAGCGGTAGCGCGTTGCCAGGCTTTATCTCTGCATCTGGCCCAGCACTAATAACCTGCCCCACGAATAATCCTTGCGGAGCCAAGATGTAGCGCTTATCACCGTCTGAGTAGCTCACTAAAGCTATACGAGCGGAGCGATTTGGATCGTACTCGACAGTAGTCACTGTTCCCTTTACACCAACCTTCTCACGACGAAAATCGATCAACCGGTAGCGACGTTTGTGTCCACCACCCTTATTGATATTAGTATTGCGTCCGTAGTTGTTACGCCCCCCTGTCCCCGAATATTTAGCTAACAGACGTTTCTGGGGACGATCTGTAGTTATCTCCGAAAAATCCGTTACTGTGAGATAACGGCGACTCGGCGTAATTGGTCTAAACGTCTTTATAGCCATAGCTCTCTCTCTGCTCTTTTACAATCCTTCTACGAGGTCAATCTTGCTGCCCTCTCGCAACGTTACATAAGCTTTCTTGTAACCAGCACGTCTACCAGTCCCACGCGCTGAGCGCTTAAGTTTGCCCTGGTATGAGCAGGTACGGACACCATCTACCTTCACCGAGAACACCCGCTCTACAGCTGCGCGGATCTCGGTCTTCGTAGCCCTTGGATCGATCCTAAACGCAACTACTTGACCCGAATTACCAATCATCGCGCTTTTTTCACTGATCACTGGTGACAGCAAAATAGCGTAATCATTAACTTGAGCAACGGAGTTCTTTGTAACTTTCTTTGCCATAAAATCCACCCAATTTCACTACGCTGCCGCCACGCTGCCGGCCCTTGCCTCAAGAGCATCCATCGCAGCCTGAACGCACACTACCTTTGCACTATTGACCAAATCGTATACGTTAACACCAGCCACCGGCACAACTGTCACGCCCTGAATGTTACGAAGGCCAAGTACAAACTTCGCCTTATCATCAGTTTGCTCATTTGGAACGATAACCAACACCTTGGCACCATATACCCCAGCGTTCTTGAGCATCGCTACACCATCCTTGGTCTTCCCTGTAGCCTGTGACATGCTCTCAACAATCACAAAAGCGTCCTGAGATGCTTTTGCTGAGAGCGCCGACTGGAGCGCCCCCTTACGCATTCTCTTCGAGAGACGGAACTCGTAGCTGCGAGGTGTCGGGCCGTGAACTACTGCACCACCAACCCAAAGAGGCGATATGATCGACCCAGCACGAGCGTTGCCTGTACCCTTCTGCTTGAACGGCTTCTTGCCGCCACCTTTCATCTCACTGCGAGTGAGAACATCGTGCGTTCCTGCCCGACGCTTTGCACGCTGCCAACGAACAGTTCCGTGAACCAATTCAGACTTTATCTGCGCCTGGAATATAGCTGGAGAGAGCGCTATTGCACCCATCTCTTTGCCAGTCCCGTCAATCACCCGTGCATTTCTCTTATCAGAAGTCATTGTAACTACCTCCCATGCCCTCTAACTACTTCCCACCCTTGGCGGCTTTGCGAATTACAACAAGGCTGCCGCGAGCTCCAGGGATACCCCCCTTCACCAGCAGAATGTTCTCCTCAGGACGAACTCCTACCACCTCAAGATTCTGAACGGTAACGTTCTCGCCACCCATCCGCCCTGGCATACGTTGCCCCTTGAACACTCGTCCTGGAAACTTGCGACAACCGATCGCTCCGACGTGACGACGAACCTCGTGGGTACCGCGAGTCATTGGCTGTCCCTTCATCCCGTGACGACGCACAACACCTTGGAAACCGCGACCGATTGAAACTCCGGATACATCCACCGTCTCTCCGCCCTTGAATACATCTGAAACCGTAACCTCTTTACCCACCTCGTTCCAGCCAAGACCCTGAACGTCGCAACGCACTTCCTTGACGTGGTAGAAAGCGCCCTGTCCTGCCTTTTTAAAGTGGCCTAGCTCTGCTTTATTGCATCGCTGTGACTTCTTCGGCTCGAAACCGAACTGTACCGCACTGTAGCCATGCACATCTTGGCCACGGACATCGATTACGTAGCACGGCCCCGCCTGAATAATCGTCACGGGGATGCTCTGCCCTTCAGCAGTAAACACTTGGGTCATCCCCAATTTCTTACCTAGAAGTCCTTCCGGATAATGTTTTGACGTTGTCATGAAGAGGTCCTCCCTCGCTTAAACTTATGCTATTTCTCTTAGTGCAGCTTGATCTCTACGTCTACACCTGTGGACAGCTCAAGCTTGCCCAGCTCGTCGATCGTCTGCTGCGTCGGCTCAAGAATATCGATCATGCGCTTATGCGTACGGATCTCGAACTGCTCGCGCGATTTCTTATCGACAAACGTTGATCGGTTTACCGTATACTTGACGATCCGCGTCGGCAAAGGTATCGGACCTGCAACACGCCCACCTGTCCGGCGAACTGTCTGCACAATCTCGGTCACTGCCGAATCCAGAAGCCTATGGTCGTACCCTTTAAGTCTAATTCTAATTAACTGCCCGCCAATCATGGCTAATCCTCACTTTGAATTTAGCGATGCATCTAACAAATTAACCGATGCACCGAACCTAACGACAACCCGTGCTCTGCGCACAAAAACCTTTCAATGAGTGGCCGCGATGACTGAATACCCATCATCGCGGCCCACGCGTATCACTACTCTATAATGTCAGTAACAACACCAGAGCCTACCGTCTTACCACCCTCACGGATGGCGAAACGGAGTGTCTTCTCAATCCCAATCGGCTGATACAATTCAACGTCGAGATTGATGTGATCACCTGGCATCGCCATCTCAACACCCTCTGGGAGCTTGATGGAACCGGTCACATCAGTAGTTCTGAAGAAGAACTGCGGACGATAACCCGAGAAGAACGGCTTATGACGACCACCCTCTTCCTTTTTGAGGATGTATGCCTCTGCCTTGAACTTTTTGTGAGGCTTAACGCTACCAGGAACACAAAGGATCTGGCCACGCTCAACATCATCACGCTTGAGACCACGCAGGAGGCATCCTACGTTGTCACCTGCATGTCCCTCATCGAGAAGCTTCTTAAACATCTCAACGCCAGTAACTACAGTCTTGGTTGTGTCGCGGAGACCAACGATCTCAACTTCCTCACCAACCTTGATCTTGCCACGCTCAATACGCCCTGTAGCCACAGTTCCGCGACCAGCTATTGAGAATACATCCTCTACTGGCATTAGGAATGGCTTATCGATATCACGCTGCGGAACCGGTATGTACTCGTCGATAGTTGCGAGGAGCTTATCAAAAGCCCCTACACCGATGTCACTTGCCTCACCCTGAAGCGCCTTCAATGCACTACCACGGATAACCGGGGTATCAGCACCTGGGAAGTCGTACTCTGAGAGCAGGTCACGGACCTCCATCTCGACGAGATCGAGAAGCTCTGGATCATCAACTGTATCAACTTTGTTAAGGAATACGACGATCTTTGGAACTCCAACTTGGCGCGCCAGGAGGATGTGCTCACGAGTCTGTGGCATCGGGCCATCAGATGCGCTTACTACGAGAATAGCGCCGTCCATCTGAGCTGCCCCGGTGATCATGTTTTTGACGTAGTCAGCGTGGCCTGGGCAATCTACGTGAGCGTAGTGACGATTAGCTGTCTCATACTCTACGTGCGCGCTAGCGATCGTTACGGTCTTGGAATCGTCGCGAACGGTTCCGCCCTTAGCGATATCCTTGTACGACTTAACTGTCGCAAGACCCTTAGCTGCCTGAACTGACACGAGTGCGGCCGTTGTAGTAGTCTTACCATGGTCTACGTGACCGATAGTACCAACGTTTACGTGTGGCTTGGTTCTATCAAATTTCTTATTCGACATTGTTCTCTCCGGTTTTAATTACTAAGACACCATTAAAAAACATCACTTACTTACTACACTCTCCGCGACGTGTGTCGGCACGGCAGCATAGTGGTGGTACTCCATAGTGAAGGTGGCTCGCCCCTGTGAGTTTGAGCGGAGATCCGTCGAATAACCGAACATTTCGGCCAGAGGAACCTCACACTTCACCGTCTGTGCGCCAGCCCTCGGTTCCATACCGAGAATTCTTGCACGTCGTCGGTTCAGGTCACCCACGATATTGCTGACGAAATCATCAGGACACACCACTTCCACCGCCATGATCGGCTCAAGCAGTTGTAGCTTCGCCTTTTTACAAGCGTCCTTAACACACATGGACCCTGCAATCTTAAAAGCTATTTCACTCGAGTCAACTTCATGGAAGCTTCCGAAGTAGAGCGTTACTCGCATGTCGATTACCGGGAATCCTGCCAAGATCCCTCCTTCGAGGGCCTCAACGACTCCATCTTCAACTGCGGGGATGTACTCCTTCGGGATGACGCCTCCCTTAATCTCATCAACAAATTCAAATCCTTTGCCGGCCTCTAGCGGCTCAACACGCAAGAGCACATGACCGTATTGACCACGACCTCCGGTCTGCTTTGCGTACTTACATTCTGCCTCGGCCTTGCCTAAGATAGTCTCGCGATATGCAACCTGCGGCTTACCAACCGTGGTATCGACACCAAACTCGCGGAAGAGGCGCTGCTTGATAATATCAAGGTGTAGCTCTCCCATTCCAGAGATGATTGTCTGACCGGATTCCTTGTCTACGCTCAATTTTAGGGAGGGATCCTCCTTGGCTAACTTCATTAGCGAAAGACCCATCTTCTCTTCATCAGCCTTAGTCTTTGGCTCAATAGCAACGCTGATTACCGGAGCTGGCGCATGGATACTCTCAAGAAGGATCGGATTGTTCTCACAACACAGAGTATCACCTGTTATAGTCTCTTTCAGCCCTACCGCTGCGCCGATGTCCCCAGCTGATACCTCTTTAACTTCCTCACGTTTATCGGCATGCATGCGCACTACTCGTCCGATGCGCTCTCTCTTATTGCGCGTTGAGTTGAGGATGCTTGAGCCGGCCGTTACAGTACCTGAATATACACGGAAGAAGGTAAGAATCCCCACGTATGGGTCAGTGACGATCTTAAACGCGAGCGCTGCGACTGGTGCGTCTGGATCAGCTTGGCGCTCTACCACAACCTCCTCCTTCTTCGATGGATCTGTACCCTTGATTGAAGGTATATCGAGTGGGCTCGGTAGATATTCAATCACTGCGTCAAGTAGCGGCTGCACCCCCTTGTTCTTGAATGCACTGCCACACAAGACTGGAAATATCTCCATAGCGATCGTTCCCCTGCGGAGCCCCTGCTTGATCTCAGCGACGCTGAGCGCCTCACCTGAGAGGTATTTCTCCATAAGAACATCGTCGCCCTCTGAGATACACTCAATCAAAAATTCACGGGCCTTCTGGGCCTCTTCACGCATCTCTTCTGGAACGTCACCGACCTCAAACTTAGCTCCTTTCGTCTCATCCTTGTAAAGTATCGCCCGCATCTCGACGAGGTCAACAATACCGGCGAACTCGCTCTCAGCTCCAATTGGCAACTGGATTGGAACAGCCTTCGCACCGAGCTTCTCGCGAATTGATTCAACACCGCCAACAAAATCAGCCCCTGTGCGATCCATCTTGTTGATAAAGCAGCATCGTGGGACTTGGAACTTGTTTGCCTGACGCCACACTGTCTCCGACTGTGGTTCGACGCCGCTAACTGCATCAAACACCGCTATAGCGCCATCTAGTACCCGCAAGCTGCGCTCAACTTCGATTGTAAAGTCTACGTGGCCTGGTGTATCAATTACGTTAATCTGATGCTCAGGAAACTCGCCGTTCGACCCCTTCCACTTACATGTAGTAGCGGCTGAAGTGATCGTAATTCCACGCTCCTGCTCAAGCTCCATGTAATCCATGGTAGCTGCGCCCTCATGTACCTCGCCGATCTTGTAATTGATCCCGGTATAAAAAAGCACGCGCTCGGTCGTAGTTGTCTTACCGGCATCGATGTGCGCCATGATGCCGATATTACGAACTTTATTTAAATCCTTCTTAGCCACGATCCTAAATCTCCAAACTTTCTAGTGAACTGTGTCAGCAAACTCTTACTTATAGGCACCCAGTAATCAAAAGTACCCATAAAATGCCGCTTCCCTTTTGCGTCGCCTAATTTAATGGCCCTTCCTCTACCATTTAAAGTGAGCAAATGCCTTGTTAGCCTCAGCCATACGGTGAGTATCTTCACGCTTTTTAACGGCCGCTCCACGATTCTGCATCGCGTCGAGCAGCTCATTAGCCAGCCGGTCAGACAAATTGCGCTCACTGCGATTTCCCGCGGCCTCCTTCAACCAGCGTAATGCGAGAGACTGCGCGCGATCAGCTCGGACCTCGGTAGGAACCTGGTATGTTGCTCCCCCGACCCGACGTGAGCGCACCTCTACTACCGGCTTGATGTTACCCAATGCTTTGTGGAAGCTCTCAACAGCATCAGCTCCGGTCTTCTTAGCCAACTGCTCGAGAGCACCATAGAGCGCGCGCTCTGCTACGCCCTTCTTGCCACTAAACATGATAACGTTGATCGCTTTGCCAACAACATCATCTCCGTACCGTGGATCTGGAAGAACCTCTCTTTTGAAATCGCGCTTCTTTCGTGACATAGCTCCCTCTTCTCTAGCTCCCTCTTTTCTACTCCCCTCTTCTCTCAAATTCCTGCAAAGCAAAAGACAATTAATATTGCGATATCCTTACTCTGGTTGATGCTCAGCTGTGCTTTGCCTGGCCTTCCTTTCTTACGCCGCTTTAGTCCGGTCGCTTTACTTTGGTCGCTTCGCTCCGTATTTGGAGCGCCCCTGCTTGCGATCTGCAACCCCATGAGACTCAAGCTTGCCGCGGATAATATGGTAGCGCACTCCTGGCAGATCTTTTACACGACCGCCGCGGATCAGAACCACCGAGTGCTCCTGTAAGTTGTGCCCTATGCCTGGGATGTAGCTGGTTACTTCCATCCCCGTAGTCAATCGCACGCGAGCTACTTTCCGAAGAGCAGAATTTGGCTTCTTCGGAGTCTGGGTGTAAACACGAGTGCAGACTCCGCGCTTCTGCGGACAACGCACTAATGCTGGCGACTTACTCTTTGCTCGCTTTTGACGACGACGACTTCGAACTAACTGATTAATGGTTGGCATCTCTAGCCCTATCTCTTTTTCCTAAACTTTGTGTCTTACTTATATGTCTCTTTCTTAAACTCTCTATCTTCGCAAATATTGCCACTCTTTGAGGATTGCCACTCTTTGAGCGGCCACTCCAGCCCGCAGCATTTT
>CAZZLV010000024.1:14395-16450 GCA_964655155.1 uncultured Bdellovibrionales bacterium | reverse complement strand
AAGCCTTGCCAGTTTTACTGGCACGGACTTTTGCAGATCACTATAGAAACGGCAGTTAAGGAGCATGAAAATGGCGCAGGTGCTCAAAAGCACAAAGCATCTTGAACCTTTCTTAAGGCGCAACCCTGGCACCGTCAGGGTGAGCACCGAAAATTCAAAAGACAAAGTGATTTTAGTCAGATGCGTCGTTTTCGGACCCG
Organism: uncultured Bdellovibrionales bacterium; assembly: GCA_964655155.1. Taxonomy (GTDB): domain Bacteria; phylum Bdellovibrionota_C; class UBA2361; order UBA2361; family OMII01; genus OMII01. The sequence goes on along the minus strand of CAZZLV010000024.1, from coordinate 16,250 downwards.
CAACTGCCGAGTTTAGGTTAATAGGTTACGCAAATTTCGGTTGAAAACTAGCTTTAGACAACTTAGATCTGTCATATTGAACCTAAAAAAGGTAGTTGCGCGCCCGAAAGCGGCGCATCTGGCTAAAATCACTGTAACTTTTGAATTTTTTAGTGCTCACCCTGGCGGTGCCAGTGGTCAAGGCTTAAGAAAATTTCAAAATTTCCGGGTGCTTTTAGCCGCCTGCACCATTTTGGTTCTCCTTAACTGCCGAATTTAGGATAAGAGACTTTTAGAGAATTTTTATGCCGATTTACGAATACGAGTGTACTGAGTGTGGTCGCTTTGAAACTATCCAGAAGTTTAGTGATAAGCCGCTGACAAGTTGTCCGCGCTGTAAGGAGGCCGGCAAAAAGAGTTCGGTTAAAAAAGCCGTTTCCGCATCGGCGTTTCATCTTAAAGGTAGCGGCTGGTATAAGACAGATTATTCATCGGGATCGGCAACCGGGTCTAATAAGCCTAGCAACGCCAGCGCAGCATCGAGTGAGACATCAGCGAATTCCTCGTCAGAGAAGGATTCAACTCCTAAGACATCACCTAAGGCATGCGGTACCGGTTGCGGCTGTCATTAGAATTGGTGCCGCAGGGTTGCGCGAGAGGAGTCCCTGATCTTTGTGAAACGCTGGCGGTCGTTGCTCTTTTCACTAGGTAAACTGCGTATATTTTTGCCAAATTGGTAGTAGCTTGCTCAGCGGTTTTAGCAATCGTTATAAATGTTTACCCGCTAAGACGGGGGATCTCTTTGGTTGTTCTTTCCTCTCAATTCTTGATCTGGGATGGCGTATTTTTTGCCTAGTAGTCACGAAAATTCTTTCCTATTGCGATTAATTTCGTGTAGCAAAAATCACGCAGAGCCAGATATTGGTCATATCGTTGGCTATGGGTTTTCGATAGCTGGTAATCAAATTTAGTTATAGGAGTTTATATGAGCGTAGCGGATGAGATTAATCAGATAAGAGAGCTACTCAGGATGTTGTACTCCCTATCAGACTCATCGGCAGATTCAGATCTTGCTGCAGCTGAAACCGAGCTGGAGGCGCTTGAATTGGCGGCAGAAGAGGTCGAAGCGCTGACTGATAGAGTCACTGAGCATTTAAGCAAGAATACTTTAGATGGTATCGAGGCAGCTCAAGCAGAGTTCGATGCCGTGCTCGATTTGGTTAATAGGCGCTAAGAGGAGGAAGAGGTTATGGCAGCACAACAAAAGCAACAAAGGCAACAAAGTCAAGGTCAGTCTAACGAAATCCCGCAGCATCCAAGCCGCTTTTCTGAAATCTTTAGCAAGGCAACCGGGTATTTGAAGGATGCGCTCGGCGTCGTTGAAACGGTTTGGCGAGCTGTGTGTGAAAGAGCAAGTGCTGCGTATGAGGTTGCCTCTGACGGCATGGGAGCTCTTGGATTAGCTCGCAGGGTGACTGAAATCCCAAGTACTCTTGAGTCGATAGGGCAATGGATGTTGAAAACGGCGGTAGATCTAACTCGAGGACCTGCTGCGAAGGGGGTTGCTTTGGCGTGTGAAAAATCAGAGGGCTTGATTAGGGCAAAGAGATTAGTGAGCGGATGTGATGAACCTGACTGTAACGCAACGATAACAGTCGATTTAATCGAAGACCTCAAATTGTTTTCCAAAGTGGCGCAAGCTGTTCTCAAACAAGCTTCTCCGGAGAACTATGTATCCACCTTAAGGCAAGTAGCCTATGCGATGAAGGACGTAAGGGATTCCATCTCGGCAATGAATGACAAAAATAGGCATGAAATCGAAAAAACAAGACAGACTATTCGCAACGCTGCACTGGAGTTACTCACTAATTTTCAT
>CAZZLV010000024.1:0-14295 GCA_964655155.1 uncultured Bdellovibrionales bacterium | reverse complement strand
CGCACCGCGGCCACAGAGGCTGCCGATTCAGACGTTAGAGAAGGTATTGTTGGTGCTGTAATTCGTATTCGATCTCATATTGAAAATTGGCTAGATTCAACAACTTAACGCACCACTCATAACTTTAGGTATGGTGTAGTATTGGCCATCGGTGCTGTTACGAGCACCGTCAACGTGAGCACCGAAAATTCAAAAGCCAAGGTGATTTTGGGCAGCTGCGTCATTTTTAGATCCGCAGCTGCCGTTTTTAGGGTTATGCCTCATCAGCAGTTATTTGGCACCCACTCGATTCCGCGATGGGCTCAAAATACTTCGTGTTTGTTTTTAGGTTTAGAGCACTAACGCTACATCCGACCAATGAGAGCGGCAACAGCGCTACGCGTCAGCAAGCGACGCTCGGCAAAATTCTCAATCGCATTTAAAACTGCATGAAGCATCCGACTCCCTGGAGCGTGAGCGCTGAGATCTATAATCCCCTCGTGCACCACCAGCGATTGTAGAGCAACCACGGTGGCTCTAAGCGAAGTGCGCAGGTCGCTAGCCTCTTCGATCGCATTAAGCGCTAGGTCGAGTACCTCAAAGAGTTGTGCCTGACCACATCCAGATTCCTCTTGGATTACAAGATCGAAGCTCTCACAGAGAAGCGATGCCAGGGTAAGCTTATCTAGATCGCCGCGCAGTTTAATTAGTGAGTGCGAGGGGGTAAATTCCTTTATGCTCAGTCCACCCTTGCGCTCCCGAGCTATTCGCGCCGTTCCCCGGTCAAACAGGTCTAGCGAGCTTGGAAAGCGCCTCTTGCTACCTCGAGCGTGGCGACCGATAACGGAGACCTTGCCCAGTGTTGGTGTGAGCACCTGGGCCATCAGGTCGCTGTCGCGGTAAGGTCTAGCGCGCAGAACGATGGCGGCTACCGAGGTCTCCTGACCACGGTTTAGGGCATCTGTGTCGCTATTCGAAATAACCGCAGGGGTACTCATTGAAAAATTCCGCTAACGTGTTTATAGCATAAGGTAGACGATGCGTAAGTAAGCTGAGGGTAAGTTTAAGACAATGACGGTTGAGAATAGCGGTACGGATACCGAGCAGGAGCAACAAGAGCAGTGTAATCAGGAGGTTGAGTCGGCCAAGGCGGAGCAGCTTGGGGCGTCAGCAGGTGCGCGTCTTGAGCAGGAGCTGTCCGATATGAAGGATCGCTACCTGCGCCTGATGGCAGATTTTGAGAACTTTAAGAAGCGTGCTCTGAAAGAGCAGTCTGAGCTATTAAAGTACCAAGGGGAGCGGCTTGTGGTAGATCTGCTGGAAGTGCTCGATAACCTGGAGTTAGCGCTGTCTCACAGTTCAGCAGAATACGACAAGTTGAAGCAGGGGTTAGAGATGGTGCACAGGATGTTCATCGAGCGCCTCGGCCGGTGGGAGATTCGGGGCGAGTCCAGTGTCGGTACTGAGTTCGACCCACACCGGCATTCTGCCATAAGTCGGGTTCCGGGCAATTCTGCGAAGCCTGGAACGATTTTAGGAGAGCTTAAGAAGCCCTATTTTTACAAGGACAAGTTGATTCGAGTTGGTGAGGTAGTTGTGGCGTCAGAGGGCGATCTGGCTACACCTGAGGAGAACAACTAGGAGTTCAAGACAGAATAATTTTAGAGGCAAAAAGTTTTAAAGAAGTTTTTAGACAGGAGTAATTATGGGAAAGGTAATAGGAATAGATTTAGGAACAACCAATTCTTGCGTAGCGATTATGGAGGGTGGCAGCCCGGTAGTGATCGCCAATAGTGAGGGTAGCAGGACAACTCCTTCGGTTGTTGGTGCAAACGATGCAGGTGAGAGACTTGTTGGTCAGATCGCTAAGCGGCAGGCCGTGACCAATCCAAGAAACACCATCTTTGCTGTGAAGCGTTTAATCGGTCGTAAATCTGATGCGCCGGAAGTTGAGAAGGCGCGAAAAGTTCTGCCTTACGAGATCGTGGCGTCTTCGAACAATGATGCCTGGGTAAAGCTTAAAGGTGAGGCAAAGAGCCCGCAAGAGATCTCGGCGATGGTTCTGACAAAGATGAAGCAGACAGCAGAGGATTACCTAGGCGAGAAGGTGACCGATGCTGTAATTACAGTACCAGCTTACTTTGACGATGCTCAGCGCCAGGCAACAAAGGATGCCGGGCAGATCGCTGGATTGAACGTTCTGCGGATTATCAACGAGCCCACAGCGGCGGCCTTGGCCTACGGTCTCGATAAGAAACATGAGAAGACGATCGCTGTATTCGACCTGGGGGGTGGTACCTTTGATGTGTCGATTCTAGAGCTCGGGGATGGTGTGTTCGAGGTTAAGGCAACAAACGGCGATACGTTCCTTGGAGGAGAGGATTTCGATCTGATCCTTGTTGATTACTTGGCTGATGAATTCAAGAAAGAGCAGGGGATTGATCTGCGCAAGGATACAATGGCTCTGCAACGTCTCAAGGAGGCAGCAGAGAAGGCAAAGCATGAGTTGTCATCTGCGATGGAGACAGATATCAACTTACCGTTCATTACGGCTGATGCATCTGGTCCGAAGCACATGAACTTAAAGATTTCGCGTGCAAAGTTTGAGTCGCTCTGCTCGAGTCTCCTAAAGAGGCTAGAAGACCCTTGTCGTGTAGCGTTGCGTGACGCAGGGCTCTCTGCCAGTGACATCGGCGAGGTAATACTTGTCGGAGGTATGACCCGCATGCCAGCGGTGCAGGCGCGCGTTAAGGAGATCTTTGGTAAGGAGGCTTCTAAGAGTGTAAACCCAGATGAGGCTGTAGCGATCGGTGCTGCGATTCAGGGTGGAGTGTTACAGGGGGATGTCAAGGATGTATTGTTGCTCGATGTTACTCCGCTTAGCCTCGGTATCGAGACTTATGGTGGTGTGTTTACCAAGCTAATCGACAAAAATACAACCATTCCGACCCGTAAATCGCAGGTGTTCTCGACAGCAGCGGACAATCAGCCAGCGGTCTCTATCCATGTTCTGCAAGGAGAGCGTGAGATGGCGGGTGATAACAAGACGCTGGGGCGCTTTGAGCTAGTGGGGATTCCTGCTGCGCCACGTGGTGTGCCACAGATTGAGGTCACCTTTGATATCGATGCTAACGGTATCGTATCGGTTGGAGCCAAGGATCTCGGAACTGGTAAAGAGCAGTCGATTAAGATAACCGCGAGTTCGGGCCTCTCAAAGGAGGAGATCGAGCGTATGGTCAATGATGCCAAGGCCCACGCAGACGAGGACCGCAAGCGTCGTGAAACTGTTGAGATTCGCAACAAGCTTGATACTATGGTCTACTCGACGGAAAAGACACTGTCTGAGCTTGGCGAGAAGGCAGCCCCTGAGTTGAAAGGCTCGGTGAACACGGCTCTTGAAGATGCTAAGAAAGCTCTCGAAGGTGGTGAGCCAGAACAGATGAAAGCTGCGACTGATGCCCTTGAGAAGGTGAGTCACAAGCTTGCTGAGGAGGCTTACAAGAAGGCCGCAGCAGAGGGTGGCGCAGCCGGGGCTCAAGCTGGAGATGGGGCAGGTCAGCAGGCCGGCAGCAAAGATGACGACGATGATGTTGTTGATGCTGATTATGAAGAAGTTCGCGACGCTAAGTAGTGTCAGGTGGTGTTGCCCACTGATAGTGAGTTAATGGAGTCCTTGCCAGCTTTGCTGGCAAGGACTTTGTGTTAGTTCACTATAGTCGTCTTATGGACTTGCAGATGCGAGTCGATAGCGGATGTCAGAAGCACCCATCTTTCTGCGTATTTATGTCTTTCGCTAAAGATTCCGCAAGGAGAAGTTGTGTCAAAGCGTGATTACTATGAGGTGCTAGAGGTCTCTAAGGCGGCATCGATTGATGAGATCAAGAAGGCCTATCGCAAAAAAGCAGTCCAATTTCATCCAGATAAAAATCCGGGGAACAAAGAAGCTGAAGAGAAGTTTAAGGAAGCAACCGAAGCGTATTCGGTATTAAGTGATCAAGAGAGTCGCTCGCGTTACGACCGGTTTGGTCACGCTGCGTTCTCACAGGGAGGAGGTGCTGGAGGATTCCAGGGGGGCGATTTCTCAGGATTCGAGGATATCTTTGGCGATATATTTGGCTCTTTTTTTGGCGGTTCGATGGGCGGCGATCCACGTCGGGGATCGCGCGGGCGCGCAGGCAATGATCTGCGCTATGACCTCGAGGTTACCTTTGAGGAGGCGGCGTTTGGCTGCGAAAAGGAGGTCACCTTGGCCCGGCGTGGTAAGTGTGAAGAGTGCGCTGGTAGTGGAGCAGCAAATGGATCGGGACGTGAACGGTGTCCACAGTGCGAGGGCGCGGGCCAGATTCGCATGCAGCAGGGGTTTTTTACCTTGGCTCGCACCTGTCATGCTTGTAATGGGGCAGGAGAGGTAGTTAAAAATCCGTGTCGTGTCTGCTCTGGCAGTGGTTTAAAGGCACGTGAGTCGAAGCTCAAGGTCAAGATTCCGGCAGGTGTCGATAGTGGTCAACGGCTTAAGATGCGTGGAGAGGGTGAGCCTGGGGCCGGAGGTGGCCCCAATGGCGATCTGTACGTGCAGATAATTGTCGCTGAGCATCCGATCTTCCAACGCCAAGAGACCGAGGTTGTGTGCGATTTTCCTATCGGCTATCCGATGGCGGTTTTGGGTGGTGAGGTGCAGGTTCCATCACTTGATGGCAAGGTGAAGCTCAAGATACCAGCCGGAACACCCTCCGGGAAGGTTTTTCGCTTAAAGGGCAAAGGGATCCCGGTTTTGGGGAGTAATCCGCAGCGACGTGGCGATCAACACGTGCGGGTTAGTGTGCACGTTCCAAAAAAGGTCTCTGACGAGGAGCGACAGCTACTAGAAAAGCTGGCTAATATGCAGGGATCGGTAGTTGACGACGAAAAGGGTTTTTTTGATAAGATGAAGGATATCTTCTCGTAGTGTAAGTTGGGATTTAAGTGCCTCTACTCCCCTTTGTTTTTTTGGCTACCTGTTTTCTTGGTCATGATGATAACTCCAGCCTTGTTTATCCGCTCTCACACCCAGTTGTTGAGGCAAAGTATCCGCATATCTCTCCGCATATTTCTCCGCATATTTCACCGCATATTTCTCTCTGGCATCTGTGCAGCCGCGCTTATCGGTTACTTTGTGGCCTGCAACCCTCTGCCGCAACCGAGAAAGCCCAAACCTTTGCCAGCCCCGGATTATCGCTTTAAAGAAGAGGTTAGGCCTGAACTAGCCAAAAGAATGCCGTGGGAGTTGTGGCAGTCATTTCGCGATATTGATGGCCAGCCGATTACTAATCGACAGGTTATCCTCGGTGACGAGTTACAGGATCGCGGTAAGCGCCAGTCGGCGCTCGATGCCTACCTAAGTGCGAGCACGGAAACGTTAACGCCGGCAGAGGGCGAGGCAACAATGCTGAGGATCGCTAGTCAGTATTTAGCTTTGGATCGCCCAAAAGATGCTCTCTCTACAACAGGTGCCTTTTTCAAGCGACGCGGTGCCGCAGAGAGCGAGGTGAGTCTGCCTTTCGCTTTGTTGTTAGGCTTCGCTTATGGTCGGCACGGGGATATCGATCAGTGCCTGGCCTGGTTTTCAAAGGTCTCAACGCAGGGTAGGCCAGGAGGGCCAGCGATCCGTGTTGCCGATACTGGTGTGACGTATCTACTACGAACACTATCGGATGTTGATTTTGAGCGAGTTGGTGTTAAGTGGCAGGGAGACAGCTTCATTAATGAACGTGTGGGTCGTGAGAGGTTTAGGCGCGCGACTGTCTCTTATGATCCCGATGATTACCGTTCAGAGAAACCGTTTTGGATGCTTTCTGAGCCACTTGCGCCGGCGGTAGTTCAGGGAGTTAGTGGGCAACCTGTTGTCGGGCTTATAGTGAGTCTATCAGACCGATTTGCGGGGCTTGGGCGCGATACTAAACAGGGCTTTGAATTAGCTGTAGAAGCCAACAATCAGGTAGCAGAGCCTGTGCGGCTTGAGGTGCGAGATGTTGGATCGGATCCGGCAACGGCAGCAGCTGCTGTCAGGGAGCTTGTGGAAGGCGTTAGGGCGGCTGTTGTTGCTGGCCCGCTATTAACAGAGCCTGCTATTGCGGCGGCGCAGACAGCACGAGAGGTGCAGGTGCCTTTGGTTTCATTCTCAAAGAGCGAGTCATTTCAGACGGGCAGTGGTGTATTCCGCCTTGGAGCAACGAGTTCAACGCAGATGGACGCGCTGGTCAACTCTGCTTTAGGTGATTACGGAGTGACACGTTTTGCCGTGGTTTATCCGCAGACTGCAAGCGGTACGGAGCTGCTTGATGCCTTCAAACGCAAGGTGGCTGCGCTGGGCTTAGCGCTTGAGCTAGAGTTGGGGTACTCTGCTACCAGCGATGCCGATCTGATCGAGATTGTTCGTCAGCTTGAGGGATCGACAGCGGAAGCCGTTCTTATAGCTGATAATCTTGATGTCAGCGAAAGAATACTCCGTAATTTTCCTCCTGGGCTTAACAAACGGCTAAGGCCGCTAGGTTCTGCGATGTGGGATAATGCGCTTAAAATTGCCCGTTCGCAGGCGCTGTTTGAGCGAGCGCTCTTTGTAACCCCTTTCTTTGCCCAGAGTACTCGTGAGGAGCTTCGTAAATTTAGTGACTCTTATCGAGCAAAATACGGAGGCGCTCCCAACTTCCTCGCAGCACAGGGGTTTGATGCCGGCACGTTAATCATGAATGCGGTGCGAAGTGCGGCGCAAGGCTCGATTGGTGTGGAGTCTGCACTAATGCAGCTGCCACCGTATAGCGGTGTTACAGGAGCTATCGCCGTTTCTTCGACCGGAGAGGTGTCGAGGAGATTCTATGTTGTTGAGGTTCTCCGAGATTCCTTCCAAGAAAAGATGCCGCCACTTGAGCCAGCAAAGCCCGTTTACAATGCTTATAACGCGACAGGCCGGGGAGAAGCTGCTAATGCTTCGCAGCTTGGAGCTACAGAGAAAGTTGACAGCGGGTACTAAATACACCTAGCCCGAATATTGCACGAAAGTGCAAGATGGGGGAGAGCAAGTGCAAGGAGCACTTGCAAATTCCGAAGCGCAGCGGAGGATTTTGGAGCCCACAGCTTGACAACTCTCTATCTGCGTCATTTACCTCTTTTGGCATAAGCCAAGTAGAGGCTATAGTTATGCGCAATACTCCGCGCCAGTAAAACTGGCAAGGCTGTTGCTGTAAATCACTATAGTTTTTTGTTTTGATTCGCGTCCGCGAATCGATAGCGTTTTCAAAGAGCCGTGATGGCGCTACGGACTTTTGGAAAACGCTATCGAATATCTTATTTTAGGAAATGTTACCGATTCATCGAGGTGGCTCTAATCAATACATAGACCTAAATTCGGCAGTTGCGGGTCTGAAAATGGTGCTTCTGACTAAGATCACTTTGTCTTTTGAATTTTCGTTGCGCATCCTGACGGTGCCAGGGTTGTGCTACCGAAAAGTTCAAAATACTTCGTGCTTTTAGCCATCTGCACCATTTTCATACTCTTTAACTAGCGAATTTTGGAGAAAACGAGAGAAATCCGGAGTCATCCGATAAGTCTCCATAGGTTGGAGGCCCGAGGTTCTAGAGAGGTAAACGCACATGACCAAGAAAAAGGCGCAGAAACGTAACCAGAGAAGTAAGCAAGGTTCAGAATCAAATGACTCGTACCAGGCTGTTACCGAGCCCGATGAGATCCCGATTCCGACTACAATGCCGGTGCTGGCAGCGAAGGATATGGTGCCGTTTCCAGGGGTCATGATGTCGCTGTACTTAAGTCGCCCTGAGAGTATTCGCGCGATGGAAGCAGCCATGAACGGAGATAGGCTGGCGCTCGTTGTAGCCCAGATGAAGACCGATGTAGAGGATCCGGCAGCGAAGGATCTCTACAAGATCGGCGTAGTCGCCCACATCGTGCGAACGTTACAGGTTCAAGATGGTCGCTTTAAGGTTCTGCTACAGGGTTTAATCCGTGCGCAGGTTAAGAAATACGAGACTCACAATCGTTACATGAGCGCTAAGATCGAGCCGATTGATCAGCCTAAGGCGCGCAAAATCCCCGCTGGAACCGAGGCGATTATAAATAGGATCCGCGAAAACCTTCAGGTGCTCGTTGAATACGAACACCTACCCGAAGAGATGCTTATTGTCACTGAGGAGATCCAGGATCCTGGAATCCTAGCGGATGTTATTTTGGCTCATTACAAGGTCGATATGAAGGAAGCGCAGGCTGCGCTTGAGGAGATGGATCCGATAAGACGCATTAAGGTGACTGATTCGGCGATCTCTGATGATTTAAACAAGTTTATTCTCGCTGAAAAGATCAGAGACAAAGCGCGCGATGAGATGAGTAAGGGACAGCGTGAATACTATTTACGCGAGCAGATTAAGCAGATCCAACGCGAGCTTGGAGAGTCTGATAGCGGCTCTGATGACCTGCAGGCTTTGCGGACTCGTCTAACCGATTTGCGCTTGCCTAAGCAGGCTCATGATGAATCCTTCAAGCAACTGAAGCGCCTCGAGCAGATGAGTCCTGAGTCTGGAGAATTTGCGCTGTTGCGCACATATCTTGAGTGGATCACTGATCTGCCGTGGAATACTCGCACCAAAGATCGGCTCGATTTAACCCGAGCAAAATCAATCCTTGATGAGGATCACTTTGGGCTCGACAAGGTGAAGGATCGCATCCTTGAATACTTGAGCGTACGCGCGCTTAATCCAGATTCAAAAGGCCCGATTCTCTGCTTTGTTGGGCCGCCAGGAGTGGGTAAGACCTCTCTTGGGCAATCCATAGCGCGTGCACTAGGGCGCAATTTTAATCGTATGTCGCTTGGTGGTATGCGCGATGAGGCTGAGATCCGTGGTCACCGCAGGACATACGTCGGAGCACTTCCAGGCAGAATAATTCAGGGGCTCAAGCAGTCAGGAAGTAGGAACCCGGTGTTTGTGCTCGACGAGTTAGACAAAATAGGCGCGGATTTTCGTGGCGATCCAGCATCGGCACTGCTTGAAGTGCTCGATCCGCACCAAAACCGTGATTTTACAGATCACTATCTAAATGTGCCGTTTGATTTATCAGATGTGCTATTTGTGGCAACTGCCAACACAATGGACACGATTCCCGAACCATTAATCGATCGTCTCGAGATATTATGGATCCCGGGATACACATCCCAAGAGAAGCAAAAGATTGCTACACGTTATATCATTCCTCGGCAGTTAAAAGAGTCAGGTCTAGTTAGTCAGAAGATTCAATTCACGCCTGGTGCGATTGAGCTGATCGTTGATCGTTATACACGCGAGGCAGGGGTGCGCAACCTCGAGCGCGAGATCGGCGCGGTGTGTAGAAAGCTTGCTCGTGAATATGCTGAGAAGAGGAAGGTAAATAAGAAGATTGAGGCGACAACTATCGGCAAACTTCTAGGTCCAACAAAGTATGATCCAGAAGTCACCGAACAGCTCGAGGCAGTTGGACTGGTGCGCGGTTTAGCATGGACTACCCTCGGTGGCGAGGTCATGCCGGTTGAGGTATCTCTTGCCAAGGGTAGCGGTGCCTTGGCGCTCACTGGGCAGCTTGGAAATGTGATGCAGGAATCAGCACAAGCTGCTCTGTTTTATGCGCGCGCCAATGCTGCAATCTTGGGGCTAGATCCTGAGTTTCACGCTAAGCACGACATTCACATTCACGTTCCTGGTGGTGCCACACCGAAAGATGGCCCATCAGCGGGTATCACAATAGCGACTGCGCTTGTATCAGCATTGTCAGGGCGTAAGGTGTCAAAGGAGATCGCTATGACTGGAGAGATTACTTTGCGAGGTAACGTACTTGCTGTAGGAGGTCTTCGAGAGAAGGCTCTGGCAGCTTTACAGTACGGGATTCGTAAAGTGATTATCCCCTTCGAAAACTTAAAAGATCTTGAGGAGATTCCAGAGGAGCAGCGCAAGCAGATCCAATTTATTCCGGTTAGACACGTAAGCGAGGTTCTGGAGCTTGCGCTTCTTGGTCGGCGCAAGCGCATAGTAATCAGCAAAAAAGGGTCGAAGAGAGGGGTAGTGGCGATTGAGCGTTAAATCAGTTTTTAGGGAGTCCAGATATGGAGTAGCCGCATGGCAGGCTATGCTGGCCGTCGATCTGCTAGCTTCCTGTGTCTGCTTTATCTGTATAGCGCCAATCGCAGCCGAAGAATCGTGCGTGTATGTAAACCAGAGTGGAGAGCTGGTACCTGTCAGCAACCCGAATTTGGTACCCGCAGCATCGCGTGGCCGCATGGTATGTAAGGATAAGCGTATCGATGAGGTGGTAGCGCCCGAGGAGCTAGATGTAGGTAGAGATTCGCGCACTGCAGAGTTCTCAACTGAAATAGGCTCAATAAAGGTGCGCTGGTCGCGCTCAATAGAGCGTTGTTTTGCAACATCACCTGCGCGCGCAGTTGGTGATTCAGCTAGGGCTGTCAACAGGGCGCTGAAATCCGGTCGCTTTAGCGCCAATGCCAAGGAGGGGCGACGTGATTGGACTCTGGCATTTATTGATAAGGTAGCTGCTATATCTCAATTCCCATTGGCCTTAACTGTTGGCCAGCATCCTGGATTTATGATTCCTCCGAATCGGATATATTTGGTTACTGACTACATCTCGCCTACCTGTGAAGGTGGAGAAATAGCTGATGATGTTCTTACGCAGGTATTGTTGCACGAAATGGGGCATGTAGTTGAGTACATCCTGCTTGGAGAGCGACAAGCGCCGCTTGATCGCGAGCGTTCTGAAGGCTTTGCGGTATGGTTTGAGCAATATAGCGCAGATTTTGCGAACAGCTTACCGAAAGGCCAAGTGCGAGCATACTACGCGTCACTTGCTCGATTAGCAGAGACTAGTGCGAAATTTTCCTCGAACCCGGCTGGATATGCGAATGCTGGTGTGCGCTTTCAGACGATCGTTGAGCGTAAAGGTATAGCAGGTTTGATGAATGTGTACTCAGTCATCCGTGAGCAGCAGGTGCCCTTTGAGGTTGCAGTTGAGCGCGCGCTGTCATGGAACAAGAACTCGTTTCAAAAGCAGATCCAGCAGTTTCGAGAACGCAATATTAACCAGCGAGGGTGATGCGCAATTCTGATGACATTGATGAAATTACCGAAGAGCGTAAGTGCTGCCTGTGTCTTATTAGTAGTTACCGCAGGCTGTGTGAGTAGAGAGGTGTCTGTGACTGGCGAGAGTGCAAAGGTGCGCGCTCCCAAAAACTGGTCGATCGGCATTCTGCGCGGCCAGAGGCTATCATCATTAAAAGAGATGCCTTTGTGTCCAAATCCGCGCCTTACTCGCGATGATGTTGCTGAGCCACACAGTGAGTTCGTTGCGGATCCTTTTTTGATTAAACACGATGGGGAGTGGTACCTCTTTTTTGAGAGTTTTAGCTCTGCTACGCAAAGGGGAGAGATCGCATGGGCGCAGAGTACAGATCTCTGCCGCTGGAGATATCGTGGAATAGCTCTAAGTGCAGATGTGCACCTCTCATATCCGTATGTTTTCCGGCACGAAGGTAACATATACATGGTGCCCGAATCTCGCCAAGCCGGACTAGTACAAATATATCGAGCTGAGCGTTTCCCAGATAGGTGGCGGCCAGATCGCGTTTTAATTCGAGGTGAATACTCCGATGCCTCTGTTGTTCGTTATCGTGGGCGTTGGTGGATCTTTGCCAATCAGGCTCCGTACGGCTTAGCAATCTTCTCGGCTAAGAATCTCTCGGATAAATTCGTTCAGCATCCTTACACTCCGATTTACTTAGGCGACCCGAGTAGATCGCGTCCCGCTGGTCGAGTGCTGATTATTGATGGGGCGCTATATCGCTTCGTTCAAGATAATACCGCAGGGTATGGAAGACGTGTCCGGCTGCTGCGAGTCATCGAGTTAACTCCAGAGAGCTTTAGGGAGCAGATAGTTAAACCGGATCCGCTACTACAGGGGAGTGGGGCTGGTTGGAATGGATTTGGAATGCACCATGTTTCCGCTGAGTCGCTTTCTGATGGTACATGGGTGGCAGCGGTTGACGGCAATGCTTTTTAGCGCTAATTACTCACCGGTTTTAAACGTTTTGGTTCAAGACTCCGAAAAGTTCAAAATCCTTGGTGCTTTTAGCCACCTGCACCATTGTCATCCTTCTTAACTGCCCTTTTTAGGGTAAAGGAAAGGCGGCGCTATTTTTGCGTTGCTTACCCCTTTCGCGCCCCTTTAAGGAGATCCCCAAGGGTGCTACCAGAATCAGAATCGAGCGAAGTTTTTTTTTCTGTATCGCTATCTGCAACTCTCCAGAGCTTCTGCGCGCAATCTCGCTTGCAATGAATGCAAATCTCTAACTGGTCGCGAGGCGGATGCCAAAAGGGGTAGAGGCTCAAGATTAGGGCCTCTTGGAGGTGCTCTTCAAAGTCGACATGTTCCCCTTGGTAGACGATCACTCCAGGATCATCTAGATCGTCATCCGGAGCTGCTCTATCGGCGTCGCCCTGTAGTATCCAGTCGATTGTGGCCATCACCTCATGCGACACAAGATCGCCACATGCGGAACAGTCCTGTTTGCATGTACCTGATATTACACCCTTCACCAGTACTCCGCCATGGGTTCGGGTTAGTGTCAGGTCGGCGATCGGAGCATCCTCAAAGCTGACCAAATTGGCGCTACTGCCCTCTTTAAGCCTGGCGTTTAGGGCATCTTTTGAGATCGGTGCTTCGATCTTCATGCCGGTGTAGGGGATGGTTGTAACTAGAACTTTCATCGGCCCCTATTAGTACTCTGAGGGCAGGCTAAAGTACAGCATTTAGCTTGAAAAACGCATAGTCCTGTTCACCGTCCTGTTTGGCTCAAAGAACTCTTTAAGACTGCGGCAAAGTGGGCTATAACCCCTGTTGGCTAAGGGCGATAGAGATGTGCAAGGGATAGCGCTATTTAAAATAGCGAGTTTTTTGCGACTGGTCACTACAGCCTATTGATTTGATTCGCATCCGTGAATCGATCTGCTTGCGGCGTTCAAGCAACTTTTTAAGGCTTTAACTCGATACGGTTAGGGAAAGGGTACTTTATTAGTAGGTAGAACGATTATGGGAATAAACAAGGTAATTCTCCTCGGTAATTTGGGTAAAGATCCAGAGCAACGCGTTACCCCTGGAGGGATGACGATCGTGCGGTTCTCGCTGGCGACCGGAGAGCGTAAAAAGGATCAGAGCGGTAACTGGGTTGACCACACAGAGTGGCACAATATAGTCACCTTCGGTCGCACGGCCGAGAACTGCCATCGTTTCCTTAAGAAAGGTAAGCAGGTGTTTGTCGAGGGCCGCATTCGCACCAACAAATGGCAGGACAAGGAAGGCAAGGATCGTTACACAACTGAGATCCTGGCCGATAACGTGCAGTTTGTAGGCGCTAAGGGCGCAGAGGGTTCGGATGTCGACTACTCGGGGGCTGCAGCTAACGATAATATTTTAGCAGGTATTCCGACAGCGGATTCTTTACCAAGAGCTGCTAACGCAGGACGCGGCGCTGCTATATCGGATGAGCCAGTAACTTTTGACGACGATGACATCCCATTCTAGTCTCTGGTTTCTAATCTCGATTCCGATAGTTTCGGCCTTGATCGGTTATGTAACGAATTACATAGCTGTGGCGATGCTATTTAGGCCGCACAAGCCAGTGCGGGTAATTGGGTTGCGCCTTCAGGGTCTTGTGCCACGCAGACAGAGAGAGATCGCTCAGAGCCTTGGGTCGATGATTGAGCACAACCTTTTCTCTCACGCTGATATTCAGGAGGCGCTCAAAAACGTAGAGACATCGGAGGAGGCGAGCTCCTTTTTGAACGAGCAGATCGATATCTTCGTTCAAAAATTAGCCGCCCAAAATCCTATGATAGGGATGTTCTTACAGGGGCCGCTCCTGGATCAGGTTAAGGGGCTGTTGCGCGATCAGATGGCGGAGAAATTTCCAGCTTTGCTTGAGCGTGTGGTGGAGAAAGCTGAGCATAGGCTTGATGTAAGTGAGATCGTTAGAGCCAAGATAGAGGCGTTTGACCTGACTAAACTTGAGCAGATCATTCACGAGGTGTCGGCACGCGAGCTAAAGACGATAGAGGTCTTAGGTGGGGTGCTTGGCTTCCTTGTTGGACTTGTGCAAGCTGGTTTTATGCTCCTATAGTGTTGTGCAAAAGTTCGTATCAGTAAAACTGGCCAGGTTTTTGCCGTAAATCACTATAGATTGTTGTTTTGATTTGCGTCCGCGAATCGATAGCGTTTTAAAATAGCCGTAATAT
>CAZZLV010000023.1:0-16793 GCA_964655155.1 uncultured Bdellovibrionales bacterium | reverse complement strand
TGCCAGGGTTGCGCCTCCGAAAAGTTCAAAATCCTGTGTGCTTTTAGCCACCTGCGCCATTTTTGTTCTCCTTAACTGCTGAATTTAGGATTACCTAAAACTCTGCATAAACTGACGATACAAAAGCGGAGCTCTTTAGTCCATCCCAACTACCACTGAGGCACTAAGTTTAGGGCATCAGATCGAGGAAATGAATCAAAACTGGGAGGTGTTGGCCAAAACCGTCACCGATTTAGGCTCTTGACCGCGAGAATTGCCAGCCGTGGTACCACTAGCGGCGGCATCACTAGCCATTCTGTTTCGCCAGGGCATCCCAGTTCTCCCTCTATATACCTATAAACGTTATAAGTTTCAAAAATGATGAAAATGAGCGGGCAGATGAAGTTTAACTTAATCATCTCTGTAACTTGCGCACATTTCTGGCCTCTTGAAGAAGAGGGAGAACTGCGACGCCCGGCTACCTCGCCTTGCAAGTAGAACAGAATTGCTGATGACTCCGAGTATAGCGTTCTCCAAAGGTCCGTAGCGAAATAGCGGCTTTTGTAGAACGCTATCGATTCGCGGACGCGAATCAAAACAACAACCTATAGTGATTTA
Organism: uncultured Bdellovibrionales bacterium; assembly: GCA_964655155.1. Classification (GTDB taxonomy): domain Bacteria; phylum Bdellovibrionota_C; class UBA2361; order UBA2361; family OMII01; genus OMII01. The sequence goes on along the minus strand of CAZZLV010000023.1, from coordinate 16,196 downwards.
CGGCAAAAGCTGTGCCAGTTTTACTGGCACGGACTTTTGCAGATCACTATAGGTCGGCAAGCCCGGGGGCTTGCCGTTATTTTCCATTTTCAACCTAAATTCGGCAGTTAAGGCTGATGAAAATAGTGCAGATGGCTAAAAGCACGAAGTATTTTTATTTTTTGGAGGCCTGAACTCTTGCACCGTCAGAGTCAGCACCAAAAATTCAAAAGACAGAGTGATTTTTATCAGGAGCACTATTTTCAGCCCCGTAACTAACCGAATTGAGGTTAATACACTCTAGCTGGCTCTATACTTGCAAATCTGCAAGCTAGGCTCACGGATCGGGCAGAAATACTCGCAAAGGATAGCTTAACCGACTGAATTGCCGTCAGGTATGGTAACTATTGGTCCTCTTTAAGAGGCAATATATGCCTAGCTGACGACCAAAATGGATCGCCATGGCTGCAACGACTTTCGGTGGTATCGCTTCAGGGCTCGATACTCAGGCATTGATTGATGCAACTATAAATGCATCGCGACAGAGTCGTGTCAAACCGAATCAGGATCGGTTGACGGAATTAGAGGGAACCAACACGTCCCTAGAGGACCTATCAAAGAAGCTAAATACACTAAAAGATGCGCTTGATCCATTTACAACTCTTAATGGTGGTGGAGTTAGTAAAACCGGAACAAGTAGCAAAGAATCGGTGGTCTCTGCAACGGCGACAGCAACGGCTGCAAATGGATCCTACTCGGTTACGGTATCGGCACTGGCCAGCAATCATACTTACAGCTTCAATCAGACGTATTCGGCAGTAACCGAGGGCATTCAGGATGACCTTACAGGTGCGGAGTCTGAAGCCGATCGAACAGTTACGTTTACTGTTGGAAGTGGCGCCGAGCAGGAAACAGTCAGTGTCGTTATCAAAGATGGAGATTTTTCGATACGTAATTATGTTGATGCATTTAATGCTGTCAGCAACAAAGCGCGGGCTTCGCTGGTCAATGTAGGCACAACCTCCAGTCCAGCATACAAAATTGTAATTTCATCGCTCTATGAAGGAACTGAAAAAGGCACGGTTGCACGATCAGCCTTAGGGGCTAGTCTAACTAACCTTAGTGCATACTCTGAGAGTGCTGCTGCTAATTCCTCGTTATCGATTACCGGAATCGGCACAATCACCCGCTCCACAAATAGTATCTCGGATGTTATACCCGGAGTAAATCTTGCTTTGAGTTCAACTGGAACATCAACGGTGAAGATCGCCGAGGATGCTCCATCAACCATCACTAAGGTTCAGCAGTTTGTAGATGCCTATAATGATCTACTCAATTTTATCACTGAGAATAACAAGGTGACAGAGGAGAAACAGGGCAAAGAGATTACTAATATCTTTGCACCCCTAGCCACCTCACGGCTGGACGACAATGTGCTCTTCTCGCTGCGATCAGAGCTATCAAAGGTAGTCGCCTCTGGAGGCTCAACTGTAAATGTGTTCTCAGACCTCGGAATAACCACCGATCGTGATGGGAAACTTAAATTTGACAGCAGTAAGCTTCAGGAAGCGATCTCCTCAGAGGTAACTAGTGTGTCGTCGATTATGTCTGCATTCGCTGATGCAACGGCGATGACAGGTGGCGTAATCAATCAGTATACTCGCTACAACGGCCTGCTTGATATCGCAATAAACGCAAATAAAACTACGATTGAAGACTTAAACGAGCGCATAGCGGATGCCGAAGCGCAGCTTGAGCGTCAAGCTGAGATGTTGCGGGCGCGCTATGCGCGGCTGGAATCAACGATGGGTAAACTTCAGAGTCAGCAATCCTCTCTGACCTCGGCGCTGGCAGGGCTGCGATAACTGGCCCGTAGTGCGAAATTGAGTGCTCACCAATTGTGAATTCGTAATTAAAGAGTATGCGAGATGGCAGCGACTACCAGATAGACACTTTCCCGCTAAGGCGACTTGAGTTAACGTAGTTTGAGTGTATCTTTTTTGTATTTTGTCTAGAGATGAGGGGAGTTCCGAGGCAGCAAAACTGGTAGGACCTATGCTGTGAATAGCTAGATGTTATTGATTTGATTCGCATCGGCGAATCGATAGCGTTCTCCAAAAACGGCGATTTCTTGAAGGACTTTCGGAGAATGCTATACGTAAATTACAACGACCATGTTTTAATTTTACGTCGAGCATCGCGAGCAGCGGTAAGAAATATAGTAACTACTCAGCCAATGCAGTAACTGTAACCTTAGCCCCTATTAAGGGGCGGCTTTGCGGAGCAAAGCGGGGTGGAAACATTAACTGCTCAGCAGAAATAAGCCATCCCCGATCAGGGGATGACAAGAAAGAATAAACAACCAAATGGCAGTTTTTACGGGAGAATCATGAATAACGACTTAAAAAACCGCTGAGCAGTTACGAAAAATAGTTTGCACGAGCACAAAAAAATCTGTCGGCATTGAGGCCGAAACTTTCATCATCTGGGCTTAGTTATGTCAACCATGAATAAGTTAGCGATGCTAGTTTGTATCACCGCCTTCTCAGGTTCTATGGTGGTTATGGGAGCTTGTGACCTGCGAGCGGCGCTTAAGGCGCCTACTCCGGTAGAGCAGGAGCGCGCAAAAAGACTGATTCAGCAGCTGCGTGGCGATGAATTGTTCCGCATAGAGGGAAAGTATCACGAGACTCATGAAAAACCGAGCCGAAAGCCTGGAAGTATCTTGCCAGATTATGATTTGGCTAAAATAAAGAAGTTTCTATCTAACTTAATAGGCAGCGGCGATCCTCAGTCAACTAGTGACCCTGATGCGGCATCAGAAGAGGAGGGTAGTAGCAGTAGTAGGGAAGGGGCCGATAAATGAGGGTTCTAAAAAAAGGCCTAGTGGGGTTTTTGCTCTTCTTGCAATTAAGCGGATGCGTTTTGGTTCCGTTTGTTCAGGCGTTTAAGGAAACTGGCCTAACTGAAGGTGACCGCATGGAGCTTCTGCCTCCACAGCTTAAGAAATTCTCTGACGCGCGAGTCTTCGGCAATAAATCACAAGCTATTGGTTTAGTAGCTTCTGGTTCTCAAGCCGAGATCTCCAAGCAACTGCAGGATAAGCCTGAGCAAGAGCGCATAGTGAAATCTCAAGTAGATGAGATTGAGTGGAGCGAAGATGCTCGAAAGGCTCGGGTAGTGATAAAAGTTGAGTCGTTCACGATGTCACAGCTTGTCGTTAAGACAAAAAAAGAGCAGCAGCGCTGGGAGTTCTCTCCAGGGAGCGGGTGGTTAATGACGGAGCGCTCAGAGCTAGATGAAGGTTAGAGGAGTGAGATGATTAAGGAGAGACTTTTCTCGGTTGCCCTTTTAGTGTGTGTTGGTGTGCTATCGGGCTGTGGGTGGTTCAATCGCTCCGGTGGCGCCCTAGCCAGAAGCTCTGATGCAGAACGAGTTGGTGATTCAGCAACCGCTGGTTCAGCGATCGTCGGTTCGGCAGTTGGGGGAGATCCTTCTGTAACTCCCTTTAGACTGGATATACTTAAAGAAACTAATGACGGCAAGAACCTTACTATTCAGGGCCAGGTGATTGCAAAAAGCAAGCGCCCTTCAAAAGATGTGCTAGTTAGACTTACAGCAGTCGATATTCAGGGCGAAGAGAAAACGGCGATTCATAGAGTGGCAGATCTGTTATCAAATAGCGCGGATCTGACTCCTGCTATGCCGACCCAGTTTTCCCTTTCGCTACCAGCACAGGGTATATCGAACTACCAGCTTGAGGTGTTGTGGGGCAAAGATGCCGAGGCCTATCTCGGAGATACGCCTGCAGCGCTTAAGCAGCAGAGGACATCATCGGAATTTCTGGCGCTGCGAAATCTAGAGGTGCACAGAGTGCCAGATGGTAGCTGTTCATCACCGGAGGAGTGTCTTGTAACCTTCTCAATCAAGGGCGAGTTTTTTAATTCGGGTAAGGCAACCATTCGCGATGTGGTAGTTCTGGCGGGTTTCACTCCTGCCAGTAAGCTAGGGTTGCCGAATCATCCCCTTGAAAACGAAAAACGGATCGAAGTGCAGAATCTTGATCTTGCTCCTCAGGCTACTAAGCCTTTTCGTTTGACCATTGAAAAGCTTCTGCCGGCATCGGATACCGTTGCCTATCAGCCTGTAGTGCGTATCGTTTCATTCGAATCTGATTGGTAGGCAAGTTCTGCTTTGGCCATAGAGACGCGCGAAAAAGACAAAATAGCCGAGCAATCCGGCACATTATTTTGGCCACCCTCTGTTTTGTTAATACACATCCTTAGTCGAGGTGTACGTTTCGCTCGGCTGTTTGGTAATCCTATAGTCGCTCGCTGTGCACTGGGTTCTTTTCTAGTGCTCGGAACACTGATGGCTGTGTGGCTTGCGATTCAAGATCAAAATGAGACTACAGCTGTGCGTCGAGGCGACTTTCCGGCATTCTGGGCATTGGCCGTTATCGCGGCGGGAGATGAGCCAGATCGCCTCTATGATCTGGAGTTGCAGCGGCGGATTCAGAATCGATCCTGGCCAGCACTAGCGGGCAGTGTCTTGCCAGCAGCGTATCCGCCTTATGTAGCGTATGTATTGCAACCGCTAGTGCGCTTTGATCACCGCACAGCGCGGCAGATCTGGACGACCATAAGTCTGTTTGCATCGTTTATATCTGTACTGCTTCTTGTGCGCGGAAATCGGTCGGTGTTGTGGTCTGCATGGATGGTATGGACGCTACTATTGCTTTTTAGCCCAACCCTACGAGGAGTAGTAGGTGGTCAGTTAATCTCAATAGTGATGCTGCTAATTTCGCTATGCGCTATTTTTACCCGGCGCAGCTCTTGGCGGGCAGATCTGCTTCTGGGAATAGCGTTAGGTGGACTGTTGTGTAAGCCATACTATGCTCTTGCTGCGTTAGTTATACCTACACTCCAGCGTAGATGGCTGACGATAGCTATCTTTGTAGTTATCGCCCTGGGATGGTCAGTGTGTGCAGCTAAAGTGCTGGGCGACAATTGGCTGGTTGAGTGGGGTACATTTGCGGCTAGCTTTACGCAGATTAATCTTGATGCAAATGCGCAGCAGATGCCCAATCTTTTGGCACAGCTTTATAGGCTTAGTGGCGGGGTCAATAACTTTGGGCCAAGTGCTTGGATTGCAGCAGTCACATCGTATGTCATTTTAGCTTCTGTTGCGTATCTCCTCCTTGGAGCTGAGACATTAAGAATGCTATTAAAGTTCCCTCGCCAGAACGGCGACCTGCTCTTATGCCTTTTGCTTTCATTAGTGGTGGTGTCGATGCCGCAGGTTAATTTCTATGATTTAGGAGTGATCTCCTGCGCGATGATAGCACTTTTTGATCCAGGTCATTTTTTTGATCGAATCACTGTCGCAGTTTGCATTCTGCTTTCACAGTTCGGAGTTTCTCCACCGTTTGGAGCGCCGGTTCATTTTGCACTCGGATTAATCGGCGTAGGTTACGTATGCATACGAGTGCGGGAGTTGGCTCTTCACCATGACAGCGATGATGCAGCTTAGCCCAAGATTAACTACTCACCGGCTCTAAGATGATCCTAAATTCGGCAGTTAAGGAGTATGAAAATGGTGCATATGGCTAAAAGCACGAAGTATTCTGAACTTTTCTTAAGGCGCAACCCTGGCACCGTCAGGGTAAGCACTCAAAAATTCGTAACTACTCAGCGGTTTTTTTAGTCGTTATTCATGATTCTCCCGTAAAAACTGTCATTTGGTTGTTTATTCTTTCTTGTCATCCCCTGATCGGGGATGGCTTATTTCTGCTGAGCAGTTAATGTTTCCACCCCGCTTTGCTCCGCAAAGCCGCCCCTTAATAGGGGCTAAGGTTACAGTTACTGTATTTGCTGAGTAGTTACAAAAATTCAAAAGACACAGCGATTTTAGGTATCCGCGCCATTTTCAGACCCGCAACTGCCGAATTTAGGATTATAACCCTTATTTGCGATTTGGCTTGGCATTGCCTTTTTCGTCGATCACCCAGCGCTGACATCCATCTGGCACCGTCGCGAACTCCTTATCACCAAACATAAATTTAGATCCATCACTCATGATTAATTCCACTCGTGCCCCGCGACTATAACCACAGCCGCTCTTTCTAAAGCGTGCGAGGCTGCCGTATCCGTTACCGGGGCCGCGGTTGGTTCCGGTCTCGCCGTTTACCCTCACTGTTGATCCGTACGGTACTGAATGGACGGCAAGCCGGCCGTCGCTGTCTGAGATCGGCTTCCAGAGAATAAAACCGGCAGGCTGTGATGGCCCCTGGTACTCAGGCTCCGGCGTCGGAGTGGGTGTGATAGATTCCTCAAGTAGTGCCCGGTAGCAGGGGCCGATGAGTTCTCCGTTGCAGACATCCGTGCCGACATCGGCGAAACCTGCTTTGATTAATTCCTCTGAGAAGCTCTTTCCTGATGCTGAAAAAATTTGCCCGATAATCCCAACGGTTCCATTATCAAGGGTAGTCGTGCAGGTCTTATCTACTTGGTAGAAATACACTTCACCTTCTGCACTTAATTCTTCAAGGAGCGCTTCTGCGCCGTTTCGTTGATCCATGGTTCCCGGAACGTCAAGTCCATGAAGCTTTACGAACTCCTCCATGCGGGTTCTTTTAATAGCAACGAGATTTGGCCCTAAAACTCGGGCCTTAGCGCGGTCGCCATCAGCTGGTTTTACGGGATTGTATAATTGGCCGCCCTGTACTGTTCCGCATTCGGTGCGGAAACCATCAGGTGTTTCCTCGGCACCAGGACTATCTCCGGAGGATCCGTCAGCGTCCTTTGGTGAACTCTTGGTACATGCGTTTATCTGACAGAGTAATGCAAATGATGCTAGTACATTAAGAAGCTTGGGATATTTCATACAAGTTTCGCCTAAACCAAACGGTGCTAGCAGCGATTTATCCTGATCCTTCATCTGCCTAGATAGGCTGACTGCTTCAGATAAAATTATCCTAAAAAGAGCAGTTAAGGTGAACCAAAATGGTGCAGGTGATTAAAAGAACGATGGATTTGGAATTTTTCGGAGGCTTGAACCCTGGCACCGTCATGGCGAGTACCGAAAATTCAAAAGACGCAGTTATTTAAACCAGATGCGCCATCTTGAGGCCCGCAACTGCTCTTTTTAGGATAATTGACAGCCGTCGTTGGCCCTGGTAATGGTCAAAGAAGATGCGAGCGCCAGGGAAGTACGGTGAAATTCCGTCGCGGTCCCGCCGCTGTATCCGAGATGCTGAAGCCCGTGGTGCATAGGTGGGAGGATTATTCCTAAACCGTTGCCCTGGAGCCAGGATGCTCATTCACCCCACTGTAATTTAGGCTATGCTAAATTGTAGGCTATGTGCCCGTATATTTAGCGCGTTATGGGAAGGGGGAGCGTCATTCGCGTCAGCTATCGGTAGCCAGAAGACCTTCTCGTATCAATAGAGTTTAGTGCTGTTGTCACTTAAATTTATTCAGCAGATCACCCTCGTGGATTGGGGTGCTAGCTTATGTTTATGCGCGTATTTAGCTGTGCTCGCTATCCGTAGCTGTGTTCCGTCTTAGTGATGGTGTGCTCATGCGGATGGTGCAAACTCCTATTATCCTAAATTCGGCAGTTAAGGAGAACGAAAATGGCGCAGGTGGCTTAAAGTACACAGGATTTTGAACTTTTCTTAAGGCTTGAACCCTGGCACCGTCAGGGTGAGCACCGAAAAGTTCAAAATACTTCGTGCTTTTAGCCAGATGCGCCGTTTTCGGGCCCGCAACTGCCTAATTTAGGATTATTATCTCCGCGCGCTCTTTTGAATGAGGAATAGGTATGAACCGTAGTTTAGTAGCGGCTATTATGCTGTTGATGTTGGAGTGTGTTTGCGCGCCGATAGTGCTGGGTGAGGAGGCCGGAAAGCGAGACTCTCAAACCAAAGAGATTATTGTAACCGGTACTTGGCTCGATACTACCCTAGAGAAGACGGGCAGTTCGGTCTCTGTCCTGTCCGAGCAGGATCTAAAGGATGGGCAGTATCGGAATGCAATCACCGCGCTACGACAGCTTCCAGGAGTTGATGTCGTTCAGAGTGGGGGTAATGGCGGCAATGCTGCAGTGTTTCTCCGTGGCGGTAACAGCGAGCACACACTTGTTCTGTTGGATGGAATGGAGCTTAACAATCCCGCGACGACGAATCGGGCATTTAACATGGCTAATGTTACCCTGGAGAATATCGAACGTATAGAGGTGATTCGTGGCCCGCAGAGCACTATCTATGGCTCTGACGCTATGGGTGGCGTGGTTAATTTGGTCTCGAAAAGGGCAAAAGAAGGAGTGCAGGCCAGCGTGAGCTCTGAGGCTGGTTCTTATAACTCATTTACGCAGCTAGGAAACGTTTCCTATGGAAGCGAGACCTTCGATCTCTCTACGGGAGTCACCCGCCAGGATATCGGGGGTATCTCTGCTGCCGATGCGCGAGATGGTAACAGGGAGCAGGATGACTACCAAAACACATCCATTTCTAATCGGATGCGATTCGCCCCGACACAAAATATTATTGCGACTAATACAGTACGTTACACACGATCGCACTCGAATTTAGATAACTGTGGGGGTATGGGGTGTGATGATCCGAATCGCTGGATTCGCAACAATGAATTCTTTACCCGTAGTGATGTGCGAACTGAGTTTTTTGATAAAACCGTGTCTCCAACAGCCTACTTATCTTATGCGCGGCACAATTTGGATGATGTAAACTCCCCCGATCTGAGCTCAAGGGAGTTTCTTGATTCGAACTACAACGGCGATGTTGTCACAGTAGGCTCGCGTCTGGATTGGTCGCCGAGTGAGATCTTTTCTTCAGTAGTTGGAGCTGAAACGCAAGGAGAACGAGCCAGCTCGGTGTATCTCTCTGATGGAGCTTTTGGCCCATATGAGGAGAACTTCTACGGTAGAGAGGCTCGAACAAATAGTGTTTTTATGGAGTCGCGACTGGCGTATGACTCTAAAGCGTATCTTGATGCAGGAGTCAGACATGATAATCATTCGATATTTGGGGACAAAACGACTTTCAAAGTTGCGCCAGCAATTCACGTAACAAATTCAACGAAGGTGCGTGGCTCAATCGGCACCGGGTTTAAGGCTCCGTCACTAGTGCAGATTTATTCGAGTTATGGCAATCGCGACCTGCAGAGCGAAACCAGCACTGGCTGGGATGTTGGAGTTGATCAGGATATCGTACAAGATGTACTAAGCAGCTCATTGGTCTACTTTCACAACGAATACGATGAGTTGATCTCGTTTAATCCAGGAACTTTTGTTTTGGAAAATATCAATCAAGCAACCACACAGGGAGTCGAGATTGGTTTGAACTATAAGCTATCTGATGACCTCTCGACACGAGTTGCCTATACCTACACCGATACAGAGAACGCTGATAATGGCGAATCTCTTTTGAGAAGGCCACGGAATAAGAATTCACTAACCGTGGTCTATTCACCGATAGAACGACTGAGAGCGCAGCTGCAGTGGCGCCTCTACAGCTCTCGATTTGATAATGATTTTTCAGCCTATCCCCCGACACGTCAGACGCTCGGTGGCTATGGTGTAGTCGATATTGCGGTGTCGTATAAGCTTGCTAGCTCAACTGAGGTATTCGGCCGGATTGATAATCTCTTTGATCAGGAATACCAGGATGTCATCGGATTCGGTACTATGGGGGCTTCTGCCTTTGCAGGATTACGAGTTAATCTGTAAAGCTAAAAATAGCAGTCGCGGGCCTGAAAATGGGCAGCTACCCAAAATGCTGCGTGCTTTTGCGGGCCTGCACCATTTTTATCATCTTTAACTGCCGTTTATACGGTAAATTTGTTATTCGCTGTTAGATAATTTTCATGAAGTTGCTAGCTGCTTTGTTGCTGTTTTTGGAGATAGTCGCAGTTTTTAGGTCGTCTGAAACTCACGCCACTGATCTCTGTGAGCGGATAGTTTCAACGGCTCCGAGTGTAACTGAGCTACTTTTTAAGCTTGAGCTAGGCTCACGTGTTGTTGGTGCTACCGAGTTCTGTCGCTATCCACCTGACGCTCTTAAGGTGCCACGAATCGGGGGGTACCTCGATGTAAGCCTCGAGCGAATTGTCTTGGCGCGACCCAAGGTAGTGTTTGCTCTAAACGAGAGCGCTGCTACTCTAAAACCCCTTGAAAGATTGAATATATCTGTGCAGCTTTTAGATCATTCATCGCTTCAGGGGATACGTGACAGTTATACACAGGTGGCAGCAGTTTGTGGAAAAGCACAGATCGCCCAAGCTCAATTGGCTGCTTTAGTAGAGCAGGAGCGCTCTATTAGATTGAAATGTAGCGCAGTGCGCGGCACGAGCACGCCTAAGCGGGTTATGGTGGCAGTTGGTAGAACTCAGCAGGGGCGTGCTGACTCAGGTGTATATGTATCGGGTAACGATGGCTTTTATTCGGAGATCCTCTCCTTACTGGGTGCAGAAAATGTGCATACAGGCGGCACTATTTCTGTGCCCTCTCTGTCGGCAGAGGGAATCCGCGCTTTAGCGCCTGATGTGGTTATCGATGTAGTTAATGTTGATGACCCAGGTGATGAGGATAGCTTTAATAATTTTTGGGGGCGTTTTCCAGGGCTTCCTGCTGTAAAGCAGGGTAGGGTGGTCGTATTACGCGATGACTATGCTAGTATCCCTGGCCCCAGATATATCGAACTAGTTGAGCGCTTAGCGCAGATGATCTGTGGCTCTGAGTCGTAGTTCGGAGGGCAAAGTCTCTTGTGCGAGGATAGGAGCATAGCTATTCTATCGGGCCTTAGGTAATAAGTTATGTTCGATTCGGTAGCTCCTCCAGCAAGTTTGATTTCACTAAAGGATGTTAGTCTTTCGCTGCATAATCGCGCGATGATTCGGCAGCTTACGTTTGAGCTGGCGCCGGGCGAGTGCTTGTCTGTAGTTGGCCCTAATGGAGCGGGTAAGACAACGTTGTTGCGAATATTGTGTGGACTCTATAGAGGATACGATGGCTCGGCAACGATCGCCGGCAAGGAGATAAAGCAAGAGCCGGTAGAATCATTGGCGAGGCTTGTTAGTCTGGTTCCTCAGCGGATGGAGTTTTTGCCGGGATTTACGGTTTCAGAGTATCTGGAGCTTACTGGGCCTAGAAGGGGGCCACAGGTGAGCGGTCTAATTACCGATCTGGAAGATAGGTTATTGCCTGAGCTTAGCGGTGGCGAGCTTCAGCGTGTGATTATCGCGGGCGCAGTGTGTCAGGGTGTGCGATTACTATTACTTGACGAGCCATCGTCGAATCTTGATCCGAGCGGTCGAGCGCAGGTAGAGCAGGTATTACGAGTGTGTCGTGAGCAGTTCGGTATCTCATATATTTTGGTTACACATGATATCTCGCTTGCTCTTCGGTGTTGCGAGCGTATGCTGGTGGTGTCTAATGGAGAGCGGAGTTGGTTTGGAGATGTCGCTCAGGATGCCATGTTAAGCGCGATTGAAAGCGCTTATGGCGCTGGATTTGTGCGTCTTGAACACCGGTCAATACAGGGGACAGTCGTTGTGCCCGTTTAGTTGTTGGCAGAGGAGTCATTAGTTCGTGGTTCTTGCCCGCCCCTCGTTTGCCTGCCTCTTTGGTGTTCTTAGCACAATTCTGTTTTTAGCGCTCGGCGTGAGTGTGCTTGTCGGCGTAACAAATTATTCGCTATTTGATCTAATTGAGGATAGCGATGTGCGCACAATAGTCTTGCAGCTCCGAGTCCCACGAGTTTTGTGCTCAGTGCTTGTTGGTGGGGGCTTAGCTATCGTTGGAGTGGCGTACCAGGCCCTTTTTCGAAATCATTTAGCGAGTCCCTTTACACTGGGGGTTTCTTCAGGAGCAGCTCTATGTTCGTCAGCAGCACTAGTGCTTGGATTAACATCCTCTCGATTTGGCCTAGATCTGGGGATGTACGCACTATTTGGTGCGCTTTTAAGTATCGCCTTTATTTTAATGATATCAGCGCGGGTGCACCGCGGATATTCACACTCGCTGCTACTAGTTGGAATAGTTTTTAGTTTTTTTTGCTCAAGTGCGATGACTTTAATCCAGTACCTGGCTGATTACTCACAGCTGTTTCAGGTGACTCGGTGGCTAATGGGCGGGATACCTGCGGTTAGTTGGGGCGATCTGTTTGTGGGACTGGTGTGCATGGGGGTTGTCACAGGTTGGCTTTGCTCGCATACGAGACAGCTAGATCTGATGTTATTTGGTGATGACTTGGCTGCGGTCAAGGGCCTCGATCCAGTTCGGTTTAGTAGGACAACCTTTGTGCTATCAAGCTTTATCGTGGGCTGGGTGGTGGCGCAGTGTGGAATTATTGGCTTTGTTGGAATCGTAGTGCCAGCGATCGCACGTGTGATGGTTGGGGTCTCTCACGCTCGAGTCGTACCGATTTCACTTCTCCTCGGGGCATTATTGGTGGTAATCTGCGACCTTTTAGGGCGTATAACTATTGCGCCTTTTGAGATCCCGGCTGGGGTCTTTACTTCGGTGATAGGTGGACCAGTTTTTGTGCTTCTTCTACTTGCTCAGACAAGACGTGTTTTATGAGCACTGCTCTGTGTGAGGTGGTCTGCGTAAGTGGGGGCGCAGGGTTTTGCTGGGCGGCTAAGACGGGATACAACTATGACCGAACACAAGGCAGACTCTGCCCAAGCTTTCTTTGAAATAACCCCCGATAAGGTTTTAGCTGCTGTGGAGCGGCTGGGAGTTCGCTGTAGCGGCAGGGTTCTGGCTCTCAACAGTATGGAGAACCGGGTGTATGAGGTCGAGCTCGATCTGGAGCTAGCTCCTAAAGCGCCTAAATGGGAAGCGTTTCGTGTTATAAAGTTTTATCGTCCTGGACGCTGGAGCAAAGAGCAGATCCTTGAGGAACATGAGTTTTTGCGTGAGGCCGCTGGGGCTGATCTGCCGGTTGTTGTACCTCTTACATTCCCATCAGGTGCCACGCTTGAAATACTTGCTGACTCGCAGATCTATTTCGCGGTGTTTCCGAAGGTTGGTGGACGGCTCTCGGACGAGTTGACCGATGCGGAGCTTGAGCAGAGCGGTCGTCTACTAGCGCGCCTGCATGGGGTAGGCAGTGCGCATCCGTTTAAGTATCGCAGTGCACTTACCGTAAAGAGCTATGGCTATGATAACTTAGAGTATTTACGCCAGAATAAGCTTCTACCTGCAACAGTAGAGACGCACTTCCTACGGATCGCCGAGCGGATCTTTCAAACTACTGAGCCATGGTTTAGTGATGTAGCCTATCAACGGATTCACGGCGATTGCCACCTTGGTAACATTCTCTGGCTCTGGTCAAAGTGCTCAGTGGTTGATTTTGATGATTCTATGATGGGACCATGTGTTCAAGATCTTTGGCTGCTCACACCAGGACGTGATCAGGATGCGCTCAGGCGACAGGAGGTGCTCATAAAGGGGTACTCCAGTATGCGTCCGTTTGACCACGGGTGTTTGCGTTTGAGGGAGCCACTTAGGGCTCTACGGATGGTTCATTTCACCACGTGGATAGCAAAGAGGTTCGAAGATCCTGCTTTTAAACAGGTTTTTGTTGATTATGGCTCTGAGCGCTATTGGAGAGAGCAACTCATAGCGATCCAGGAAGTAGGAGAGACCTTGGGTATCGGGTAATTTTGCGCTACGATTCGCCTGGATCAATATGTTATTAGGTATTTCGCTCGTTATTATTCTCATAGCTATAAATGCGTTTTTCGTCGCTGCTGAGTTTGCCTTAGTTAAGGTCAGATACTCAGCAGTAGAGATGGAAGCAACCGAGGGTCGAGCTATCGCTGAGGTATCAAAGCGGTTGCTCGACCGATTAGATGCTTATCTATCTGCCGCGCAGATTGGGATAACACTTGCTAGTCTAGCGCTTGGATGGGTAGGTGAGCCGGTTGTTGCTGATATGATCATAGCATCGATGCATGCAGTGTCGATCCCGATTTCAGAAGACCTAGCTCACAAGATCGCTATTCCAGTCGGGTTTATTGCAATTACTGTTTTGCATCTTATATTTGGGGAGGCGGTGCCTAAATATACAGCTATCTACCATCCTCAAGGGATAACCTACGCCTGCGCGATACCGCTCAATTTATTCGCCAAAGCTGTTGCTCCACTTGTCTGGATCATAAACAGCACCTCGTGGTTAATATTAGCGCCTTTTGGGATTAAGGTTAGTAGTGAAGAAGGCACTCATACGGAGGAAGAGTTGCGACTCTTATTGGCTGAGAGTGCGCATAGTGGGCAGTTGGGCTCAATTCAAAAGACAGAGCATGAATTGATAGAAAAGGTTTTTAGCTTCGATGAGCGTCTGGTGAAACAGATTATGATCCCACGCACTCAGATGTCAGCGGTCGATGTAGCAGCAACGCCTGAGCAGGTGCTAGATGCTGTAAGTCGCGACGGATATTCGCGTGTTCCGGTCTACTCTGTGTCTCGTGATAATATCGTTGGTGTTGTATATACTAAGGAGCTTTTACGTAAATGCATGGAGAAGGCGCCCTTCTCAATACAGATGATTCTCCATCCGGCCTACTTCGTACCAGAAACCAAAAAGATCAGCGCACTTCTGCGTGAACTACAGAGCAGAAAGATTCACATGGCTATCGTGGTAGATGAATTTGGAGTTACCTCTGGGCTTGTGACGCTGGAGGATATCGTTGAGGAGCTAGTAGGCGAAATACAGGATGAGTTCGATGATGAGCGACCAGCTGTAGAGCAGCGAGCCGATGGAAGTTTTGTGGTTAATGCCCACGCTTCGATCATTGATGTGAATGCACTACTACCGTACCCGTTGCCAGAATCGCCTGAGTACTCAACTGTAGCTGGGTATACTAATGTGCTCTTTAGTGGAATCCCTGAAGTTGGGCAGGAGCTGTTCGAAGATAGATTTCTCCTGAGAATTTTGAAGCGCTCTCGTGGTAGCGTAGATTCAGTGCTGCTTGTTCCGCAGGTTTCTGAGGGGTCAAACGAGCGCGATTTAGTTGATCAGGAAGGTGATCAGTAGACTGCCGAGGAACAGCATTTCAGCTTGAGATTGTAGCGATAGCCGTATCGGTGCTAATCTTAGCTGTGCAAGGGAGTATATAAGATGGCGATAAAGAGTGTCAGTATGCTTGAGCAAGTCCGACTATCCGAATTCGAGAGTTATCATAGGCGTGATATTGTGCCAGCCCAAAAACGACCATCGTTTAAAGAGCTGTCGATAACTGCTCTAATTACATTGGTTATGGCGCCGTTTGGATTTGTTACTTTTATGGTTATTCCTGTGATGGGTCAGGTTACAGTGGGATTTGCTTTATTTGTCACGTTTTTATACCTGTTTTATCGGAGATCTCTGGCGGTAGCTGCGGTTACGATTGGGTGTTCTGTGCTTTTCTGGTTAGCACTCTTCCTTTCTATCCAAGGTATTAAGAATAACCTAGAGGTTTTGCTGTTCTTTTATACAGCAACGGGCATTCCGGTGTCGGCCATGTACTGTATGTTCATAGGATCGAGAATCTGGTCGATTCGTGGGGGGCTGGAGTAAGTTATGCGGCGTATGAGGATAATAGTTATGGCGTTGTGTTTAGCGCTATCTGTGCTGACAGGTGCTGTGGCGCAGGATGTATACACCTATGAAGTTAAAGGGGTTCTAAAAGCACCGCCAGGTACAGGACGAGCGAGTAATGAGATTATCGTTAAGCACGAGCCAATTCCAGGATATCGGGATGAGGCCGGTAACATCGTCGGTATGGCCGCAATGACGATGCCTTTTTACCTGGCGCCTAGCGTTAAAGTAGATTCTTTGCAAATCGGTGACCAGATTGAGATGATCGTCGAGCAACGTCTTAAGCCACGTTTCATGGAAGAGGTTGTTTCGCTAAGAAAAGTTAAGTAGAGGCCAGCTCGTTAAGGTTAGCAAAGAGCAGTTTTAGAGCAGGCGTTTGCTAATCCAAAATTCATGCTGACGCAAAATGCCATGGATTTGCAGACGCGAATCAAAGCAATAAACTATAGTGATTTACGGCAAAAGCCTTGCCAGTTTTACTCGTACGAACTTTTGCAAATCACTATAGTTGCCGTCTGAATAATTAGCCCGAATATTGCACGAACGTACAAGATTCGAGTGAGCAAGTGCAAGGAAGCACTTGCAAATTCCGAAGCGCAGCGGAGGAATTTGG
>CAZZLV010000022.1:0-16935 GCA_964655155.1 uncultured Bdellovibrionales bacterium | reverse complement strand
ATTCAAAAGCCGCAGTGATTTTAGTCAGATGCGCCGTTTTCGGGCCCGCAACTGCTGAATTTAGGATAACGGCTCTTGGACAACGCTATCGATTCGCGTCCGCGAATCAAAACAAAAACCTATAGTTATTTACGGCAAAAGCCTTGCCAGTTTTACTGGCACGGACTGTTGCAAATCACTATAGCAGCTCTCCAGCGCTCCTGGATCGCCAAAGCCCTAATGAGGTAATTTTGCCTCGTATATCAATGACTATTTTCCTATACCTCAGACCACCACCGGCTTATTGAGCATTCTCCGCACTACCGCCCACTGTCCGGAGTGCATCATCTCGTGAGTTCCAATCGCCAGTAATACTGCTCCGTTAGTCGGTGCGTAGGCGCGCATCTTGTCTGGGCCAGGAGCCCCCAGCTGATCAACCGAGATGGCGTCTAGCAGCTCAAGGGTCTTTTGACGAAGCTGGCTGCGTAAACCGAGATATTGCGCCTTGGTATAATAAGCTCCTAATCCAATATCTTGTGCGATCTTACCACCAGGATCAGCCGAGTCTTTGGGAGCGGTATGCAGCTGCTCAAATCCTGCTGGAAATAGGATCCCCGAACCAGGTTCCACCGAATTTAACATCATCACCTCAGATAATAAGAGATGACCAAGCTGCCAAGCTATATGGTGGGCACCCGGAGTTGGCCGCACCAGGAGCTCGTGATCCTCAAGATCGGCTAGGTAGGCGTCGGTGACATATCGCGCTGAGTGAAGTACGTAGCGAATAGCTTCTTTGGTTTGCATAATCCTAAAAAAAGCAGTTGCGGGCTCTATAGTGATTTGCAAAAGTCCGTGCCAGTAAAACTGGCAAGGCTTTTGCCGTAAATCACTATAGGTTGTTGTTTTGATTCGCGTCCGCGAATCGATAGCGTTTTCCAAGAGCCGTTATATCGCTACGAACTTTTGGAAAACGCTATAAAATGGCGCATCTGGTTAAAATAACTTCGGCTTTTGAATTTTTGAGTGCTCACCCTGACGGTGCCAGGGTTCAAGCCTTAAGAAAAATTCAAAATACTTCGTGCTTGTGAGCACCTGTGCCATTATCATCCTCCTTAATTGCCGTTTTTCGTATTGTTGTTTTTAGTCAGCTTGTGCCGGCAGTGACTAATCTTTCACTTGGCCGCTTGTCTGGTATCCAAGAGAAAGATTAATAACTGCCGAAGTTACGGTTTACGTCTCCGCCATGCAAGCCTTCTGCAAAGCCGCCCCTTATTAGGGGCTAATGCTACTGTTGCTTTATTTGCTGATTAGTTAAGTTGGATGATACAGGGACCTAGCAGGTTTAGCCCCCAGTAATCGTAGTGGAAAAAAGGAGCGTTATGTTCTCAGTTGAAATGGATGTCAAAGACGAACACATTGATTTTCAAAGTATCGTCGATGGGCTGTATTATCCCTGGTACATGGAAGTTGTTCGACACAGATTCATAAAGGAGTCGCTCGGTGTCGATATCGAGGCAGCAGCTCGGGATGGATTTAACTGGGTACTTGCTGAATATACCTTAAAGTTCAAAGCTCCCTTAAAAAAAGGTGACCGAATAACTGTCACCTGTGAGTTAAAACCTATTGAGGGGAGCCGTTCGCGCTTTGGATTTTTTCAAACTATCGTACGAGATGGCAAGGTTGCTGCGGAGGGCTCATTCACCGCTACTTGCGTACCTGCAGCGGGTGGTCGGCCGTTCATTCCAGAAGGTGTGCTAAACAAATTATCAGCTCTCTCCGCTTTAGTCTTCACTGTAGTCGCTTCACTTCTCACAGCGTGTGGCAGTGGCGCAGATAGCAATTCCGTAGGCTACCTATATGTCGGAGGTTTGTGGCGCGGAGAGCTTGTACTCACTGAGAACACCTGTCAACTCGATCTCGCCTCGAGCTACACATCTGCTGATGCTGTATCACAATCCTTTAACTCAATCGAATTGCGCGACAGGGAGAATAGGCTCTTTGTCGGTGCCCTTGTTGGTGATGACGGATTTTCGGTCGACGCACTCGGGCCATCGAACCAACGACTCGCTGACGGTCGCACATGCTCTCTAACCTATCGATATCGCTATGACAGCATCAACGATGATGGCGACCGAACGGCTCAGGTACGATACCTCG
Source organism: uncultured Bdellovibrionales bacterium (assembly GCA_964655155.1). Classification (GTDB taxonomy): domain Bacteria; phylum Bdellovibrionota_C; class UBA2361; order UBA2361; family OMII01; genus OMII01. The sequence continues at coordinate 14,799 of CAZZLV010000022.1, read as the reverse complement.
TTGTTGGTGATTGCACAGATGGCAGTGAGTGTCAGAGCAGCTATGCCGGCGATGCCTTGCGTGGCTAAGTGCCCTCGCGTGGGCCCGGCGATTATCCTAAATTCGGCACTCAAGGGGGATGAAAATAGTGCAGATGCCTGAATACACGAAGTATTTTGAACTTTTCTTAGGGCTTGATCCCTGGCACCGTCAGGGTGAGCAGCGAAAATTCAAAAGACGAAGTGATTTTAGTCAGATGCATCATTTTCAGACCCGCAACTGCTGAATTTAGGTTTATCTATCCCCTCCACCTACAGCAATAGATACAGTCATATCACTAATTACATTAACCACGGAGCGCATCCTGGCTACGATCCAATCGACTGCTAACAAGAGCGGAACAATTTCAAGTGGCAGACCTACTGCGGATAACACCAACGACAACGATACGACCCCGGCCTCTGGTACCCCAGCCACACCGATAGCAGCGATAACCCTAAATTCGGCAGTTAAGGAGAACGAAAATGGTGCAGGTGGCTAAAAGCACCAAGGATTTTGAACTTTTCTTAAGGCGCAACCCTGGCACCGTCAGGGTGAGCACCGAAAATTCAAAATACGCAGTGATTTTAGATAGATGCGCCGTTTTTGGGCCCGCAACTGCTGAATTTAGGATAATGTAACGGGTGACTGATGGTGCGCTGAGCGTAGACATCAGAGAAGAGTTCCTTGGCTAATTCCCTACTTCTGTCTGGCAACTATTTGCCGAGCTACAAAATGTGTTACGCCTTGTGCCAAGCGTTGGTCTAACTCCAGCATCTCTTTTAATACCGCATCACACTGTTGCTCAATCGACACTTGCTCGCCGATACTACAGTCTCCATCATCGAGATCGTCCAGAGCTTGAAAGCACTCCCCTACCCGCGTTCCCCAATTGATATAGTTCTCAAGGATCGCCTCTCGCGTACCAGCACAAATGGCGCCGCATCCAACAGCAGCTCCAAATAGTGCTCCTGTCTTTAAGCGAATCATCTCTTCACGATTAACTACACCTGTGGCCGCCTGCTGACCGATGTCGAGTTGTTGACCTAGACAGAGATCCCACCAAGCGCGTGCTAAAGTTCTTACAACCCGCGCCTGGCAATCACTCGATAGCAACTCATCATTAGTTACAGACATCAACGCTGCCCCAACTAACGCATCACCTGTTAGAATCGCCGTTGCTTCATCAAAAGCCTTGTGACACGAAGCGCGACCACGCCGCATGTCATCGTTATCGAGCGCTGGTAGGTCATCGTGGACAAGCGATGCTGCATGCAGCAGCTCGAGCGCCACGGCTGGCGCGAGACCCGCATTCCTATTACTCTTAAATTGCATTAATTGTGGCGCTAGGTCATACACTACCGCGCAGGCAAGGAGTCCGCGCAACCTCTTTCCGCCTCCCTGCGAGACGTAACGGCAGGCCTCATGCAGCCTAGAAAAGGGTTGCTTAGCCCGAGCCTTAGCCCCCGCACTACCCCAATCTTCGACTGCCGCCAGCCGGGCCTCTATTGCAGCTCGCCATGCTGCAGTCAGAGTATCTGCCACGATGTCTACTGAAATACAGTTCTGCTTCATAAAACAGCATCTCTGCTTATTGGATTCCATATCGCCCTCTGAGGAACTGAGAGCATCTCTCTAAAGCGACCAACCATGTACATTGAACCAGTTATAAAAGCTTGACCGCCCCCACAATCGGTAAATAGGTCGCGCAGGCAGCGCTCGTAGTTATCTTCATACAACTCTACTCTTATTCCGGATCCCGATAGCTTTAGCTCAGCAGCGATCTTATTTTGCTCAAGAGCCCTATCAGAATCAGGACGCACCAAGCGCCAAGTGGAGACATACGGCTTAAGTTTACGAACCATATCTTGCCAGCTCTTAGTATCAAGTACGCCAAAGGTGAGATCGATCCCTTTGATACCTCGTGATTCGAGAAATGAAATAAAACAGTCGATGCCTGCTGGATTGTGCGCACAATCTAATACCAGATTTAAGCCATTTACAGATACCTGCTCGAGCCTGCCAGGCCAAAAAACACCCTCCAAGCCGATCTTTACACGATCTACAGGCATTCCAAGTACGAGCCCTATCGTCGCCGCCACGCTAAAATTATGCGCCTGATGCGCACCATCGAGTGCTGGGGTAAATTCTAGAGATATATTCCTTCTGCCGCTAAAATCCTTACCCCAATACTCGATACAATTTGCCCCGTTGTTGGACTTTACTCGGACATCGTAATCCCTGCCGAATTTGTAATGAGCAACACCCGCTGCCGCTTTAGAGATCACAGCATCTGCCTCTTTTCCTATCAGGCCAGTTATCAGTGGAACTCCAGGCTTAACTATTCCCGCCTTCTCCGCAGCTATCTTTCCTAGCGTGTCTCCCAGAATCGCCTGATGATCAAACGATATCGTAACTATAGCCGTAACTGCTGGTCGTGAAATGACATTAGAGGCATCAAGCCTGCCTCCAAGGCCAACCTCAATTACTGACCATTCGACCCCGCTTTCAAAAAATCCAAGAAATGCTATTGCGGTGATCGCCTCATGAAAACTAAGTTCAACTAGCTCCCGACCTGCTGCCTGGCGTACTGCATAGGCAAATTCACCCAAAAACTCCTCTGAACAGGGCATACCATCTACCACAATGCGCTCGTTAATCTTCTGCAGATGCGGCGATATGTTTAAACCAACACGATAACCAGATGCCCCCAATATAGCTGCAGTTGTTGCGGAAACAGATCCCTTACCATTAGTGCCAGCGATATGAACCGCTGGAACCTTATCCTGAGGATCCCCGAGCCTTCTTAGAACCCGAGAAAGCTCAAAAAGCGAGAATCCACCGCGGCCATTCCACGGCTTGAGGCCACACAAATACTCAATACCAGCTCTAACTTGATTCACTGTCCCACCGCGGGACGCCTTCTGGCACCCCATTAATCACACCAGAAAATAGTGTCCCACCGCGGGACACACGCCTCAGGCTTAGCTAAGCATCACCGATCCGCGAGAACTATCCTAAATTCGTCAGTTAAGGAGAATGAAAATGGCGCAGATGGTTAAAGCGCTAAGTATTTTGAGCTTTTTGTAGATGCGACCCTGGCACAATCAGGGTGAGCACCGAAAATTCAAAAAGACAAAGTGATTTTAGTCACATACACCATTTTCAGGCCCGCAACTGCCGAATTTAAGCTTAACCCCTGTCCCACTGTGGGACACTCAGCCTTCCGCCACTAATTTACGGAATACAATCTGAAGATCGCTATCACCATAGAAGTCTATGGTTAAGCGCCCTCCCTCCGAGTCCGCTGCTGATCGGGATAGCTTCACTTTCATCCCTAGAGAGCGCTGGATCTCATCTGCTATCCTCGTATCCTCGGCACTAACAACCCTTCCCGCTCCCTCATCACTATTAGCTACTACTGTTTTCTGTGCCTTTAGGTTCCGCTCCAGCTCAGAACGAGTCAAAACCTCCAGATCCCTAAGATACGATGCTCTGATCGATGAATCGTCTATCTTAGCCAGCAGCAAAACCTTAGACTCTGCGGCGCCATCTTTTAGTGCGCTAAGTAGATCGTCAGGGAGCTGGAGAATCTCCAGGCTGCGCTGCACTGCACTCTTCGATATACTCAACTTGTCCGCTATATCACGAACACTGAGCTTGTGCGCATCGCGTAAAGCGCCGATCGCCTGCGCCCTCTCTAGAGGCGTCAAATCATCGCGCTGCAGGTTCTCGACTAGCTGTATAGCGAGCATCCGATCCTCAGCTTCATTGCCCTGGTTGACTACCGCTGGAATCGAAGCCAGTCCTGCTAGATTAGCGGCTCGGAAACGGCGCTCCCCAGATATAACTGTATATCTTCCAGGCAGCTTGCCTGCTCTTACAAGAATAGGGCTTAGCACACCGTATAGTTTTATGGATTCAGCGAGCTCCTGAAGTTTATCCTGATCAAAAGTTCTTCTCGGCTGATTCGGATCGGCCTCAACCGCTGAGAGGGGAATCTCACGGTAGGGAACCCCTCCTCGCGAACGCTCATCGAGTCCTGGCCCCTGCATCAAAGGATTGTTTGCGAAAGAAAAGCCACGCTTAGTCATGTAATACCTCATTAGCTAACGCTGTATAGTCCTCTGCTCCTGGCGACTTTGGGAGGTATTCAAAGATCGTCTCCCCCTTGGCTGGTGCCTCTGCCAAAGCCACGTTTTCACGAATAACTGTATCGAAAACCAGATCGCCAAAGTAGGCCCTAATAGTGTCGGCAACTGCCCGCGCCAGTCGCTTACGACTATCGTGTAAGCAGATAAGAACCCCACCAACTATCAAGTTTTGGTTATACACACCCCTAACTTGATCAATAGTATCAAGTAGTTGCCTCACTCCATGTAGTGCTAAGTATTCGCTTTGTACCGGTACTATGACCTGGTCAACTGCAGCTAGTGCATTAAGTGAAAGAAGGCCGAGAGTAGGGGGGCAGTCAATCAATATAACATCGTACTGATCGCGCACCTTATCTATAGCTCGCTTCAAAAGCAATTCGCGGCCAACCATACCTCCCAACTCAAGGTCAGCGGCACTAAGCAGGAGGCTAGACGGAACAACATCTAAATTAGCTGAGCGCTTGATAGTAACATCCTGAATTCGTTTGCTACCTTTAAGAACATCATACACCGTCCATTCAGGCCCCTTAGGCACCTCATTAAGGTCCGACGGATCCTCCTTAACACCAAGGCCAAGATGCGTCGTTAAATTGCTCTGCGCATCGATATCTATTAGTAAAACCCTCTTGCCACGTTCGGCAAGTGCCGCACCAAGATTAACGGTTGTTGTCGTTTTACCAACACCTCCCTTCTGATTAACTACACTAATCGTTACTGCACGCTTTGGCGCCGCGCTATGGTCGCTGCTTAACTGATCGTTTGCCACACTTTACCCTATTTGAGACTCGTGATTGGAGATAAGGAATCTCGCAAAGTTCGGGGATAAAATCCACTCTTAAGTCACTTCACGATATCAAAAAATTGCAAAATTACTTTTTTCTCAATTCACGATTGTACTAAGCCTTTCGTGAATTGACATAACAAAAAGCCCTGCACTCCGCACATTTTTCTATCTCAAATCGCGATGATTTTCCACGTCATTTCACGATAGCTACGACTCTATATCAATTCATCGTGTATCCACATAGGAGTTATCGTGAATTAAGCACTAACATGTCGTGACCTGAACTTTAATCGATCGTGTTCGCACATAAGCAGCTATCGTGATGTGACCTAAGAAAGCTCGTGAACAGAAATAAAATTAACTACTTAAGCTTCTAATATTAAACCTCTTTTTCACCGCTCACTAAATAACATGTTATACAAGAAAAGATTGTTTAACTAACTAAAAGTAAGCTAAGGTGTCGTCACTTTTTTAAAATGAACTCGTTTTTTTACTTCGGTTGTTATCGAAATAATTCTTCTAAGGTCACACTGTATTCTTGAACTAAACTATCAGTGAGCAAGGTTTTCTAATGCAAGATGACTCAGCAAACAAAGCTCGGATAGTCGTCAATCCAAGCGGCAAGTCTTATTCCCAAGGTGACCGTATGCAAAATGATACATTTCTTGCAGATGATGGGCCACTATCCATCTGCTCGGTGCAAGCAAGAGCAACAGCCACCAACAAAATTTCACGAGACGAGATGAATCTCGCGGAGTTTCCGCTTACGGTGCTCTCTAAGCGCGCAGACCCATCGATCAAAACACTTGAGTTCTCCGATTATGTCAAGGGCAGAAACGGAGACATCATCAATCGACAGTGGATCATCACTGGAGCCGATAAATTCGGACTACCAACATCATCCGACGATGAGGTTCTGCTAGGCTTACTTAAGTTAACAGCGGACGATGGGGTTCAGAGCCCTAAGGTTCACTTCACGCGCTATGAGTTGCTGCGGGTGCTGCGTTGGACCACGGAAGGGCGCAGCTACTCGCGGCTTCAAAATGCTCTCGATCGTCTTAGTGGTGTGCGTATAAAAGCCACCAACGCTTTCTATGATAACGAAACTAAGCTTCACAGCACTCGCAACTTTGGTATCATCGATGCCTATGAGATAAACGATGGTCGTGACACGCGGCCAAGTTTCTTTACCTGGAGTGAGGTACTCTTTAAATCGTTTCAGGTCGGCTTTATTAAAAAGCTTGACCTAGACTTTTACCTTGACCTTCAGAGCGCAGTTTCTAAGAGACTCTATCGCTATCTCGACAAGCACTTCTGGTACCGATCAAGAATCCAGTTAAATTTGTTTACTCTGGCGCATGAAAAGATCGGTGTGTCGCGAAACTATGTCTATGCTAGCTCTCTCAGGCAGCAGCTTGAGCCAGCGCTGGAAGAGTTGAAAGACAAGGGGATCTTGAGTGACTTTGAATTTTCCGGGAAGGGCAAGAGTACAGAGGTGATACTTGTGGCAGCGCACGCGCCAAAGAGGACTGTTGCGGCATCGCAAGAGACCTCTGCCAGCGGAGCAGCGCCGCATATCCGGCCAGCGGTGCACAATATGGATGGCGACCGCGTGTCTATAGAGACAGCGCGGGTAGACAACACCGATATCCGGGCTAACAATCAAGCTTCAGATGATGTGCGAGCAGTTCAAGCAGCGCTAGTTGAGCGCGGCCTGGCAGAGAAGCAGGCCTTTCGGCTTATCGCAGGGCAGGGGGGCGCTACCCTTGAGCGTATGCGTTTAATCATCGCGCACTTTGACGGGCTAGTAAGCCAAAAGAGTCCTTTGATCAGTAAAAGCCCAACCGGATTTCTGTACCGCGCAGTTGAGCGTCCCTTTGAGTTTACACTGCCGGGAGAGAAACGTGCAAATCAAGGCCAAAAACAGTCACAAAAGTGGGCCAAAATCAATCTTAACGATCCTAGCAACCAGAGGGATCTATCCTCCGGAGAGTCGGTACGTGGTGATTTCAAGCCACGGGGCAGTACAGCTAGCCAGCAACACAGAGGCTCCGTAGGTGGCTCCTGCGGGTGCGACTCTCAAGAGTTCGATAAATCGAATCTTGAGGTAAAATACCTAACTTCTCGCAGTAAACGACTACAGGATGTGCGAGCATGTACCAGTCCTGAAGATCGTGAGCGTCTACGTAATGAAGTCGAGCAGGCGCTCGCTAAATTACGAGCTCATATATCGCCGCAACGGTTTGCCGAGGCGGTTGAGCATGGAGTTGATCAACGCCTACTTGATGCCAACGGCTTTCCGGAATTTGAGGTTTGGGTGCAGAAGAGGGGCTAAAGCGCTACTTTTGCAGGAGGTGGTTAAGTCGGAAACGCGAATCAGATACATCACCCTAAAAACGGCACGTGCAGCTTTAAACCTAAATTCAGCAGTTGCGGGCCCGAAAACGGCGCATATGGCTAAAATCACTGCGGCTTTTGAATTTTCGGTGCTCACCCTGACGGTGCCAGGGTTGCGCCTCCGAAAAGTTAAAAATCCTGTGTGCTTTTAGCCACATGCACCATTTTCGTTCTCCTTAACTGCCGAATTTAGGTTAAAATGGGCGCATCTGCCTAGTCCGTATCTTTCACGAAGCTCGCTGCGCGAGCCGTAAAAAGCTGCGCGAGCCGTAAAAAATGGTCAGAAAGAGGCTATCCATGGCCTCTTGTTTTATCGCCTACAGTTTGTGTGGAACCCCTAGTGCCCACACAAACTGTAGGCTCCAAATTCCTCCGCGGCGCTTCGGAATTTGCAAATGCTTCCTTGCACTTGCTCTCCCGAATCTTGCACTTTCGTGCAATACACGGGCTAAATGATAATTTAAATTTAGTCATATGCGCTATTTTCATAACCGTGGCTGTTCTTCGCCATATTTGCCTTGGTAAAAACCCAAATTTCGTTACCGTCAGCGGGCGCTGAATACGCTAACCGGGCTCCCGAGGAACTACGCAGCTCATCACATAAGTTAAGCTGCTGCGTGCCAGTAAGAGGTCCGCAATGCAACGCTAGGCTATCCCCAGGCGCGAGATCCGCCACAATCTGCCCCAGATCAAATACCGCTGAATCATACAATTGCACCCGATTCTCACCGAGAATCGTGTTAAGCTGTCTGAAAGCGGAGTAGCTGCAACGATCCTCGTTTGAGCCTAATAGCAGAATCTTGCCAGTCATAAGGGGATCTTTACTAAGATAACTAAGTAGAGGCTTAATCGGGTTAAAAGTGCATACCATAGAGATCCCTAACTGGTTGATCGGCGTTGCAGCGATCGCATTTATAGACTCCTTGCCAAATATTAAAAATATTAAAAGTGTTGCTGCCAAAGCTGAGACACTATCTCGTGCGCGAGGAAAACATACTCCTGTTGCGCGATAAACACCTAGCCCAGCGAGGGACGCAAAAACTAGGACAACCGCCACCCCGCGACGCCAGTCCCCAGCAGCAGGAATTATTAAGAAGGGAGACATCAGTATCAATGAAACGCCAAAGATCGCTAGTAAACACAAAGCTGCCGTGCGAAGCGAAGGTAAGATAGCCAGAGAGCTGGCTAAACCAATCAAGGCAAAAAACCAAGCTGTTTTACCCCCTGGAAAAGGAAGGTATCTCTTAAGGACTCTGGATGTGTTACTCCACATCACCCAAGCGAATTCAGAGGGCGATCTGTACCAATACACCCAATCTCTTTTAATCGAGCCATCTTGCTGAGGGATATCGGCAATCAAGGCCCCGTAGTATGCGGGCAGATCTGGAGTACTTGCTTCAATGTTGGGGTCAATGAAAGCTGGACGGCTATTGTGAATATTGGACATCGACGGAACACCGGCGCGAAAATCGGATATGAACGCGCCCCATTTGCCATCGTAAACGCTTGATAGCACTGCTACTGGAATGACTACGGTCGCACATAGAGCGGTCAAATAGTACACTCTTTGTTGAGAGCTACGCGCTGCTCGCCAGGCAAGTAGAGAGATGGCAGCTCCCATAAACGGAGCAGAAACGCTTCGCGAGGCCGCATAAGCATACAGTGAAAAAAGCGCAACTGCGCCGATCAGTAGGCCCGTGCGGACGATCCTAAACGGAGTGACGTCTTGTGAGACCGCGCGAAAAGTTTGACACAAGATCCAGATCGAAAGACCTACTGTGAGAAGAAGGGTTACGAGGTTAGTAACCATAAATACGCTGAGGAGAACCTCTTTGGACCAACAGAGACCAGCAGCCATAGCTATACCTCCATAATACCCAACTAGTGGAGCAGTTCCAGCGCAAAAAAACGCTATAGCTAGGGCCATAAGATATATGCAAGACACTGGTATCAGAAAGTACTCGGGTGTATACCAAGCCAAAACAAGCCTCAATAAGTCATAGATGGGGTTTAATACCACTCTTTGCGTGTCAGAATAAAACAAAGTAAAATTTGGCCAGAGCGTAGCTGATGGTGTTCCGCTTGGACTAATTGCCCCCCAAGTAAAGCGGATTTCTGGTAGCGCGATAAAAAACATGTTGAGCGCCAGCATAAAACACAGAGAGATTTCAAAGGCTCCCCAATACCTGATAGACCTATCGATTGATGTAAATTTTCGTATTCTCCTGGAACTGATCCTCGCAATAAAAACTGCAACACCAAAAGCGCATGCTATAGAGAGCCATTCGGTCAGCGCTCCATACTTTGCCAGGATCGAAGGTATGATCTGAAATAATTGAAATAGGCTTGGAATGAGTGCAGCAAGCAGAAATGCAAGAGTCAAACGGACCATCGTATAGACACCGACGGAGACAGGTCGATGGCCACGAGCGCCCGCAAAGATCAGCAATAGGAGCACAATAGCCAAAAAGATGGAGGCAGGCATCGACATGAATAAATCTCCAGCCGGCGAACGATAAGGCCAATGACTTAAAGCGATGAATTGGTGACTAATGCTGAAAAGAGAGGCACATATAAATATTGCCGATCGGACTAGGCGAGGGCGGACTAACATGAGTTGAGAGATAGACATGAATTTCATAATAAATTCAGCATGTACAAAAGACGTGAAGGAGCCGACGGCTCGGAGAGTTTCTAATCTTAACGCGCTAAACAGGCATGACTACTACCTTCTTGAGGCTGCCAAGATTCAAAACACACCAGGATAACAATTAGAATGCTATGCTCAGAACTGCAACACCTGATCAAATTAGGCTCTCTGCCCTCATTAATAGGCATCGCAACTGATGGAAAAGAATAGACACCGAAATGCCCGTTTGTGCCGAGTAAGCATGTATGACGAGTAAAATACTGCTGAGCAGTAACGTTCCTAAAACGTTGGTCTCTTAGTATACCTATTGACTGCTATTTATTCGACTCGGATACTGTCACGGACGTAAATGGCATTCGATACACCATGCCCAAAGCATTTTCATATGAATCAAGTAAATCAGGTCGGCTTTGAACGTAAATCCTATCGCTTGCATCCTCTGACTCAGTTTTTGGTTAATCTCTCTATTATAACCGGAATTACTCTGATCGTTATTGGTATCGATCAATTAAATAGCCTCACAGATCAGATCTTTCGTGCCTACATGTTTCTCACGATAGGCTCATGCGCATTAATCTTTTTGCCGGCGCAGGCTCGCTTGGCCACACCACCTCTTACCCTGTACTTCATACTACTGCTAGCTGCATCGATCTGTGTTTCGATGCAAAATAATATCTTTCAGATTCTTCAACGGGCTGCGCCGATAGCGTGGGAGAGGTTTTCCTCGCAGTGGCTTATCAGCATTGCGTCATTTATAACGATCTTTGTCGCTTGGCAGAAGTTAAGAAAGCGCGATGCTCAACGAATCGAGAGAGTTGATATCTTGTGCGCCAGCGCAGTGCTGCTGGTTGCTTTTGCTGTGCGTGCTTGGTCTGTTGTTACTCGTTCACCGATAGGCATAGAAGACGAAGTTCAGGTTTTCTCAGCGGTACTATCAACAGGCGGTTATGTAAATATAAACCCACTAACAACTCTAAACGCCTTCCCGGCTTTTTATCATTGGGTTATCTCATACATCTATAGCCCTTTTTATGACGTAGTCGACCTCTTTGTCTTTCAGAAGATTCTGGTGGCTTTGGCAGGCGCGGCATCGATCTCGCTTTGGTACATGATATTACTACATTTTCGAGGTAGATCGGCTGCTCTTGTTGCCTCGTCACTATTGTGTTTTCTAGGATGGCATTGGTTAAATTCGCGGTTTTTATACTGCTACCCTTATGACTTAGCGTTCTCCGCTGCGGGCATTTTGTGTTCTTTGATCGCTCTTCGCAACCAAAGCGTCTTTCACGCCATGCTTTCTGGAATGTTTTGTGCACTCACGTTAGTTTTTCAGAAAGCCGGAGTAATGGTATGTCCACTGATCGCCTACATCTTCTTAGAGGCTCTCATTCGCAGAGATAAGATACAGCGCCGAGAGAAGCTTCTCTTGGCCTCGATTTGGATCTTATCGATAGTCTTCTTTTACATGCCATTTATCGTATACGGTGTAAGCCCAAGTAATCCAGAGGGGCTTTTTCCGCGACAAAGTGGAGTTTTGGCAACAAGAGCAGCAGAGCTGGTACGGCTGCGAATCGGGGAGTTTGAGGCGCTTCGCCTGATGGTTATAGATCTGTTTTTACAGCTTCAGCGGCTTGAATTTGACCATGTTAGACACCTCTTTAGGCTTCATGGACCGATTCTAGATCCGGTTCTATCGGGTTTGTTCTTCCTCGGATTAGTCAAAGTGGTGGTCTCTACTCTAAAAGACTCAGGAGCACGTATTTGTTTAGTAGGATTTATAGTATTTTCTTTGCCGATGATCATATCCTTTCCAATTGATAGCGGTTCAGAACACGGCCTATCGCGCCGGTTTCTTGGTAGCTCCCCCTTTGTGGCGTGGATGGGTGCTGTGGGGGCGGACCTTCTTGTGCGCCGGTTTTTAGCCCCACGATTCCACGCAGCAGCTCTTGTATTACTATGCTGCCTTTCGGCCTATGGAAACTTCTTTTATCTCATGAGGGATTACTTGGGTGCAAACAATCCCGCAGATATCTCAGCTCATAAGGATTTGGCTATTCAGCGCTCGAGCTCAGCCCTGCTAGTACGAAATTTAGCCAAGTCTGGGTTTCGGGTTGTCTACTATTGGGATTCTAGACCGCTCGCAGGGGCGCTCTCTACTAAGGGGTTACGCAGCCTAACTCAGGATTTGCCGAATGTAATTCACGTTGACACCATTGAAGAATTGAGAAATCAAATACTTTTAAGTAAGTCAGCGCCGCAATTCGTAGTGATTCCGGCCGCAACAGCATTCATGGATAAGTTATATCAGGACATGCCAACTCAGATTGGCGATATAATTCCCTCGCATGTCTGGATGCCCGGCCCAACAGATACGCGAATGATACCGACATCCTGGTATGCCTTTGTACGAGCTACCAACTAGTCCGAATATTGCACGAAAGTGCAAGACTCGGGCGAGCAGGCGCAAGGAAGCACTTGCTCGCCCGAATCTAGCACTTTCGTGCAATATGCGGGCTATAGCGTTTTTGAAAAGTTCGTAGCGATATAGCAGGTTTTGGAAAACGCTATCAATTCGCGGATGCGAATCAAAACAACAACCTATAGTGATTTACGGCAAAAGCCTTGCCAGTTTTACTAGCACGGACTTTTGCAGATCACTATAGTTTAGCGCCCACACCTACTGAGCTTCTGGGGTAGTTTATCTATCTCACTTAGTAGCTGTGCCAAGAAGGTTTCTGTAGTAGGGCGCCTCGCAGAGGGCTTCTCATCCCTTACTCCGCAAGCTGTGATAGTAATCAACTTAGCCTGCTTGGCGCTGCGATAGATCTTGCTTGCTAGAGCTCTTAGCTGCCCCTTGGCGTTGCGGTTGCTCATGAGCTTGCAGGTGCTCTCTGGACACACCACTCCACGATCGGGGAATGTGGAATTGAGCTTTTGCTCAAAGTTGCGTCTATAAAATGCGGCATCAATAACTAATCCAGTCGGTACTCGAGCGCCACACTGCACGGCACGCTTGGAGAAGGTAGGCACCCTTTGTGCCAGCGCAGCTAAGCGCTGCAGAACTATCATCTTAGTCCGTTTAATCCCTACTGACTGACACAGCGCTTCGTTCGGATCGCCACTAAAGCCCGAGTTAACGTCGTCAGCACTATCAAAAGCTTCAAAGGCATCATCAAGACCGTTATCATCAGCATCTATACCCAAAGGATCAATGTCTCGCTTTCCATCGCCATCAATATCGAACGCTTCGTCTCCATCGTCTTTGCCGTCGTTGTCCGAATCTTGATCGAGATAGTCGGGGATCGTGTCTTGATCAGAGTCATCGATATCTTCTTGGGTCCGTTGCTCGGCACCATCATCTATTCCATCGCGATCGCTATCACTGCCATTTGCAGGATTGCCCGATGCATCTGGGTCTCTCTCAATTGAATCTGGAACATCATCACCATCAGAATCGAGATCTACGCAATTTCCCTTTCCATCGCCGTCCGAGTCAACGCTCCCTTCAATAGAATCGAGTATGGTGTCACCATCTGAATCCCGATCTAAGTAATTCGGAATGTCGTCGTTGTCAGGATCGCCACTCCCTTCGACTGTATCTGAGATGGTGTCGCTATCGCTATCACCTGCCACATTAGGGGTAGGGGTTGGATCTGTGTATGTCGTCGAGCAAGCCGCTAATAACACATGGTAAGAAGGAGTCGCGGTCTCCTGAAGGGATTGGTACTCCAAGCGTAGCTCACTCAGAGAGATCTGTGGTTGAAACCACGCGGCTCCCGCCTCTGTATCGGTTAGCCCACCCTCTACTGTTGTGCGCCATTTAGAAGAGCCACTCTCTGAACCGATAACAGCGATCTCGTCCTTGTCCCACGCCGGAATGTTTACACCATCGGTAGATGGATTAGCGTCAAAGCGTTGCACGAACCACCTAGCGAGGGTCGCAGCTGGGACTTCATTGCCAAGCGTGTCCTTGGCCCTAAACCGCACCTGGTCAACATCCATATCAACAACAGCAAAGCCCCAACCAGAGGCGGGTGTTCCGGCATCGAAGCGGATAGTAAGCAGGGCGCTATTGGGTATAACGCTACCAGAGCTCGAGTTGTTGGCATTAATTCTGACATTGAGATTGGTCGCTGAGTCAGCGGAACCGTAAAAACCGTTCATCGAATTGCCACCGCTAAACGGCTCCTTTGATGCAACGTTTACAGTCAGAGGCGTACCTGACACCTCCCAAGAGAAACCTGGTAACACGGATGCGCGACCGCTTCCGGGCTCAAAGCGCCCCTCTCCGGTTGTGCTTGAATTTTTCGACCAGGTTACGTAGACCCCTTTGAGCCCCTGTCTACAGGGCCGACCTTGGGCCGCAGCATCCAGATGAAATCCATGCATAACCACGGCGAAGCATATCGTTAGGACAGCTTTAAGGCACGATGTTGAGTTGGCGATTCTTTTATTCATAGTCATAGCGGAATAAACAGATACCCTCAAGTTCTTCAGCTATCCCTCCAAAGATCAGCAATAGAATCGAGAGCTTTATAAAAGTCTACAAGTTTATCCTAAATTCGGCAGTTAAGGAGGATGAAAATGGCGCAGATGGCTAAAAGCATGAAGTGGTTTGAACTTTTCTTAAGGCTTAAACCCTAGCACCGTTAGAACGAATATTACACAAGCGTACAAGATTAGGGCGAGCAAGTGCAAGGAAGCACTTGCAAATTCCAACGCGCAGAGGAGGAATTTGGAGTCTATAGTGATCTGCAAAAGTCCGTGCCAGTAAAACTGGCAAGGCTTTTGCCGTA
>CAZZLV010000021.1:0-17071 GCA_964655155.1 uncultured Bdellovibrionales bacterium | reverse complement strand
CTTTTAGCCACCTGCACCATTTTCGTTCTCCTTAACTGCCGAATTTAGGTTAAAGCTTCCAAAGAGTTGAAAATACTTCGTGCTATTAGTCATTTGCTCCATTTTCATCGGCCTTAACTGCCGAATTTAGGTTAAATCATTCTAATACCGACGCAAACATTCTTAAACGTATCATTGGCCTTAGTATACACCCCAAACTCAACTCCTCATACCCTAGTAAAGACTCCTGTATCGGCGCCTAGCAGGTAACTGCATACCGCCGATGTACTGGATAAGCATTTGATAACACTAATTACCTTGACTATTGCTGCAGGAGATGGCGAACAATCCTTTTGGCACGGTTTTAAAAGGTTAATTATTAGGTAGTTAATATGAAGATTACGGCACAACCGGTCATCCTAGCACTCTTTAGCGTTCTCATTATCGGTCAGTCTACAGCTCAGGCGGAGGTGCAGGGTAAACCTCTCGGAAGGACACTTGGCAGTGCGCGTCCGGAGGTCGCTGCTGAGGCGGTGGCCCACTATGCACGCTCTAGGGCGCTTCTCGTAGCCGCCATCAACGAGTTCGACAAAGGCCGTAAGTTGGCTAAACCAGATGAGCTTTTAGATTCAAGCGCTTGGCGGACAACACTTATTGACCGGGCCGAAGACTTAGAACGGGTTTTAGATCCACAACCTCGGGCTACCCGGGGAGGAATTAAGTTTGAAGCTGACCCACGGCTTTTACCTGAAGCAAAACGCTAAGCTGAGATGATTACTAATTGAGGCACAAACGAACATGGACGACGGACACGTAATTCCAGCACTGAATGAAGATTGGTCCTTCGCGGGAGCTAAGCTCATGGAGTGGATGGCGGGGTTGACCACCGCCTTCCTGGCTAGCACAGCAGTTGATAGGCCTGCGGTATGGATGCCTTTCCTGGTTATGGTGATGATTGGCACAACATTGAGTTTAGCGGGTTTAAGGAAACGTTTCCCAGATGAGGAACGTGGCGTTATGAATCTTTTGATGACCACTTGCGGATTTGCTCCCCCAGGAATCCCAGTGCCCTCAAAACTACAACCTCGCTGGAGTGGCGGAAGGATCAATTCAATCAGCAAGAACTCATTGTACATGCAGCTACAACTTGATGAGACGATATTGATGGCTCAGGAGGAGCCTAGAAAACGCTAGAGGTTTTGAAACGAGGTAACGGTAATGCGAAAGGTAAACATTGCTGAAGTCATAAAGGAGCGAGTGGCCGATACCAATCTGGGTGTTGGAAAGGGTCATAATGACACAATTAGGCTCTGGGAGAATTATAAAGACCAGTCGCTTATGTGGCGTTCCCTATCGCTGATTCAGTTGCCAACAACTCTAATAGCTATCGCTTTTGCAGTTATAATGTGGTCAACGCGAGAGATCACGCTCACAGTCCCATCGAAGCCAATGCCAGGGATCTACGCAGCACAAGACATCCCAGACAATGAATTTGTTAATGTTGCCATGGATTACGTAAACCTAATAGCGACATACCAGCCGCGAACCGCTCGTAGACAGTTTGAAGAAGCTGAAAAGATGCTAAAGGAGCCGCTACTAACTAAATTCCGTGAAGAGATGATTAACTCAGAGCTCGGCGCAATCGAGCATTCTGCGCGCACGCAGGTATTTTTCGTTGATCCTCTAAAGACCGCTACTACGCGAAACGGCAGTGAAGTAACTGTATCAATATCGGGTGAGCGGTGGAAAGTTATCGCTGGCGCCGAGCTACCGGTGGTTACCAGCCGTTTTAAAGTAACGCTGACCACGATCCCGCGTAATAAGGTCAATCCTTATGGAATTGTAATTACAAGTGTAACTTTTAAGTCGAATACGAAAGGCGAGCGCATCACTGACGCCGACGTAGACGACGGTTCAATGGGAGCTGAGCGATGATAGTTGCCAACAAAAATATCTCAGTATTTCTAGTTTTATGCTGCACACTGTTTTGTGTTGTGCTAGGTGCGCTTACTGCATATGCACGAGACGTCGAATACTCAAGCGGCAATGGCGAGATTCCAGTATGGGTCAACGTCGGCGAGCCAACTGAGGTAATCTTTGAGGGCGGTAGGATCAAGAGTGGCTTCAAAAATAGAAATGCCGGACTTGATCTAGAAAGGAAGGATTCATCGCTTATTTTATTCGGGAAAGAGAATATTAGCGATCGCGGTGAGGCTTTGCTAGTACGGCTAGACAATGGAATGTCCTATCCTCTGCGAGTAAAGAAAGCTACCTCGGACAATCCGCGCGATGCACAAGTAGTCGTTGGAGATGGCAAGGGCGCCCTAGGGGCACAAGAGGAGGAGCTGTCTCCTTCTCAGGAGCGTTCGTATGAGTATGCCCCTCCGAGTAAGGTTTCTGGACTAATGCGAGAAATGGCTCTTGTGGCCGAATTTGGTAAATCTGCTATTCCAGGCTACCAAATTAGCGACAAATTTAGGGGCCAAACGGTTGTTAGCGACGGCGCAATTATCGCTAAGATCGACCGAATCTTCGTTGGCCCCAACCTATGGGGATACGTTCTGGACACGGCAAATCTCCTCGATCAATCTCAGAAGCTTAATCCCGCCTCGTTTCGGATTGACGGAACCCGAGCGATATCAGCCTCAAACTGGGAGCTTGCTGCGCGCCCGATGACAATTGAGCACCAAGTTTCAGCTCGAGAGCGAGCAAAAGTCTATATAGTAACACGATCTCGGTAGGAGCCTAAGGCTATATGATGCAATTCTTGAGAGACTTAGGACTGCGACTGAGGAGCGAGCGTAAGACTCAGTTTATCGCGTTGGTTGCCATCCTAGCTGCGGGCTATATGTTTTTATCGGATGGATCGAGCACTCGTCGCGCAGCTGCGCCAAAGCAGCAAGTAAAGGTGGGCGCCAACGATCCAAATGAGCGTTGGACTGATCTGGTTCAACGCTTTAATGGCCAGCTGACACAGCTTCAGACAACCACTGGGCAGCTCCAGGAGGAGATGGCGAATCAGAAAAAGGAGATGCAAGAATACGAGGCAACTACTGCTGCAATTTTTAAGAAGATTCTGGAGCGCCTAGAACAGGTTCAGGCTTCCAATTCGGCTCAGAGTGTCACAAACACCGGACCGCAGGATCTAAACGCGATTGATGATTCAGCTCCAGTTAGCGCCAACCCAGATGAGCTCCAGGCCCTTGAAGATGATCAACCAGTTGCAGTGCAACCTCCTCCGCAACCAGCGAAACCACGTCTGGCTGCTATAATGCCCGGCGATTCTGTCCGGGTTAAGCTTTTAGCTGGTGTTAATGCACCAACAGATGGCACTCCTTATCCCGTCGTATTGAAGTTAATTAGCGATGTTGTAGGACCAGATGGAAATTCGATTCCGCTTGGTGAAGGACGGCTAATTGCGGCTGCACAGGGCTCACTGACTGATGCCCGTGCCCTTCTGCGTATAACACGATTGAGTATTCGCCTGCCGAATGGTCGACGGAAAGAATTTGCCGTGGATGGTTGGATCGTCGGTGAAGACGGTATCCGCGGAATGGAGGGAGTCTTGATTGATCCAATCGGCAAGGCGATCGTCGGTGCTGGTATAGCGGGTGGTTTGTCGGGGTTAGGGCAGGCTATGCGAGCTGCAAATACTCAGACACAGGTCTTTGCGAACGGCGGCGTCAACCAAACAGTCGATCCTGGAGCGATACCTCAATATGCCGGCGGCGTTGCAATATCAGGTGCCGCTAATGAGTGGACGGAAATTATAAGAGAACGACTACGCACATTGGTTCCTGTTGTTCAGGTCTTATCAGGTCGTGAAGCGACCGCTGTTTTCTCACAATCGCTGGCGATACCAGATTTACTTGAGCAGGTCGATCAAGATCCATCACTTGTGTACACGTCACTTGATTAGTTGAGAAGGAGGAGTGCATATGCGAATTTTTCCAATAGCCACCATACTATCTCTATCAATTATCAGTACTGGATGTAGTACTATGGGACGGGTGCTCAATCCATTCTATGAAACACCTTCACCGGTAGCATATTTCGGTG
Organism: uncultured Bdellovibrionales bacterium; assembly: GCA_964655155.1. Lineage (GTDB taxonomy): Bacteria > Bdellovibrionota_C > UBA2361 > UBA2361 > OMII01 > OMII01. Next base: position 13,033 of record CAZZLV010000021.1, on the reverse strand, counting down.
ATAAGAACGATGCAGCCTTGCTTAATGAGGGATCGGGAGGTAAAGGCGCTAACGCGCGAGCTGCCCTAGAGGCTCTCGGAACATATCAGAGAGCCCAATCTCCTCAGCCTAACAATCCTGTAATGCAGCCAGCTGTGGTACGTCTAATGTGGGTCCCTGACCACCTAAATTCGCATGGAGATCTTGTTCCAGCTCACTACTACTACCTGAAAGTGAAGAAAGAGCAGTGGGCAGTTACAGACGCATTTGAATTGGAGGCCCAGCTTGGCTCTAGCACTGGAAATGCATCAGGCATCGGCTATATTAATCCTGAGGATTTGCGGTAATGCGAATTAGCTTAGTGGTAACATTTTTTTGCATGCTTTTTCTTGGGTGCAGCGGTGTTAAAGATTACCAACCAATCCCGAGGAATGGCGGTCTATTTATGCCATCAGTTCGCACGGCAGGCCCTGAGCCAGTATACGCGCGCATCAAATGGGTTCGACCGCCTGAGGTTTTACCCCAACGCGATGAAGGCCACCAGACAGCTGATAACCTAAGAGAATCTCCTAGCTTTAGGCCGGTCTTTCAGCTAACGGTAAAAGACATAACTCTCGAGGAAACCGCTAGAGTCCTAGCTGCAACAGCACGCTATTCGAGCTTTACGGCACCTTCAATAGCGAAAGATAAAATATCTGTAACAAATCTTGGAACAATAGACGAGCTCGCGCGGATAATAGAGGGTAAGGCCCAGGTTCAGGTTGTAGTGGACCATGAAAACAGGGAGGTTCGTTTCCTGGCTGCTCATAAAGAACAGCCACGACTTTTAGACGAGTAGGTGCTATGGGGATCAATCGGTTACAGCGCCAAAGGCTTTTTCAGGATGAGGAGCTGTTTAATAAACTCCTTCCCTTTGCTCGGTACGACCAAGAGAATTCTATCTTCGTTCATACCGATGCTTCGCTGTGGTCGATCTGGGAGTTGCAGCCTAAGTGGATCACCAAAGTATCTGATGCAGAGGCCTTCCAGTTGTGCGAGCGCGTACAGGAGATGCTTGATTCATTAGAACACACGTTCTCGGCGCAATTCTGCTGGATTACTACCTTTGATGTTGAAGATCTCCTACGAGATTGCATAAATCGTTATCCGATCTCTGGGCCAGCAGGATGGATGGCGAAACGCTGGATCCGTTCGATTCGCATGGCCAGCCAAAGTCGCTCGCTGCATCGACGTCCGCGTAAACTGCGATTATACGCATGCTTCCGCTATGATCCTCCGTGGGAGGGAAAAGGATTTAGCGCTCAACTAGCTCGCACCATTAAGATGTTTCTCTATGGTGCCGTAGGACTTAGTGCTGAGCAGCGTTACGCAGAATATATGGGCTTTGCCAATAAATTTAAGGGTATCATGGATGGTACCGCTGCTAAACTGGCCGACCTCGGATTCTATCCCCGTCGTGTTGATGGCCAAGGCCTGATTAATTTGCTGTATCCAATTCTTAACCGCAGAAGTGTAAAGCCAGGTAAGCATCGCCGAGGTCGCGGTACGGCTATACCAGTTCCAGAATACGATCCACAAGACCTACTTGCCAATCAAGTTTCAGAAACGCATGTGGAGCACCCACGTGATGGGATTATCAAAAAAGATGGTCGTGTTTTTCGATCGGTTTCAATGGTCAAACCGCCGAAGACCTGTTTGCCGCTGATGATTGCACCCCTTCAATCGGCACCGTATGAAAATATTCTGAGCGTTACCTTCTCTAAGGAGCCAAAGGAGCGTCAGCTGGAGCGACTTGACAGGCTTGATGGCACCCTGGGTATGCGTGAAAGGGGTTGGGCAGGACGATCTAATCAAAAGGTAATTCACCAGATTAGTGCCATTCGTCAAGCTCGACAGGAGCTTTACAACGCCAGAGAGCAGATCGTTGAGGTTGGCGTTCACCAAACATTTATATGCCAAACCGACGATGAAGCTGTCAGAGCAACCTCCGAAGCTGTAGCTTCATTCCCACAGCTCAACGGTGCTCGAGGAATGTTGCACGAGATCTCTGACATGGCTGTGCTTATCAACTCACTGCCAGGCGCGTACGATCCTGCGACTGACGGTGCTGGCTGGACCAATACAGTACAGTCATCTCGTGCAGTGCGGATGTTTCCGCTCTGGGGTAATTGGCGTGGCAGTACCGGGAGTCAGATCCTTCTTCCAAGCCTCTGGAATCGCGAACTAGTTGGATTCGACCTTTTTGACTCGAATATCGCGCCAAACGTGCTGATAAGCGGGGTCTCAGGCGCAGGTAAAAGTTACCTGATGTGTTTTCTGATTACGATGCTTAACCGCGGACACTACTCAACTCTGTCAGACGGACGGGTGGTACCTCGTAGCCCAATCACGTTCATCTTTGATAAAGGCATGGTCGGTCAACCTTGCGGATTCGAAAAAATTGCTCGGCTCTTCGGTGGTCGTATCTATGAGGCTACTCCATCGCGTGCTCCAGCCATGAATTTCTTGGCCCGCCTCGGTGAAATTTCGCCTGACTCACGCAGCGATGATTACAAGGATCTCATTGACATGTGTGCCGACGTAATCTGCGACATGGCAACCGATGGCAGCAACGTCCCTGATCGTCTCGAACGCGGTAGTGTAGCTGATGCACTTATTGAAGCACACAGAATTTATCGTAGTGGCCCGATGAGGCGCGAATTTATACTCAGCGATGTGGTATCCGTTCTACGGGCGCCGCGCCGAGTCGACGAGACTGATGATGCTGCAAAACGGCGTCAGCGCATATCAAGCTTAATAGCTGACTATTATGGGGAGGGAACTTATGCACGATTCTTTGACCGTCCAGGGTCATTGAAACTAAAAGAGCGCTTTATCGTTTTTGATCTTAAGGCTCTCAGCCGAAATCCTGATTTACAACGCGTTTTTTTGAAGATTGCGATGGTCTGGGCAGATGCTGTAATGAATGACCCGCGCGAGCTTGATACTCGCAAAGTGCTTGTTTTCGATGAAGCTCACGAACTTATCGGCAAGACTCAAGCTGGTACGATTGAGACCGCCTTCCGTTTATACCGAAAACGTAAGGGTATAGTTATCGCCGCATCTCAATCGGGCGAGGACTTCTATGTCGGATCCGGCGGGCAGGCGATAGTACAAAACAGCGCCCATAAGATATTCCTTCGACAGGATCCGAACAAGTTTCATTTAACAGCGCAGGCGTTTAATCTTACACCGCAGCAGGCTGACGTAATCATGCGTTTGCGCACGGTGAAGGGTGTTGAATCTCAATTTTATCTGTCATCCGATATCGGAGAAGGCGCTCTCGTTCTACCGGTAGAACCCGCATTCTATTGGGTCAGTACCAACAACGGAGATGATAATCAACTTTTTACGGATGTCCTCTCTCGCCATAATGACGATTTTAGTAAGGCTCTAGAAGAGGTTGTTATGGTAGCGCCATACGGAGCTAAAGAGCTTCAGCAACGAATGATGGGAGGAGCTTCTGCAGATGATTCTGAGGCTCTAGATGTTAGTGGAGCGGTGCACTCTATGATGGAGAGTGGCTTTAGGGACTCTGGGCGATAGAATAAAGCTTTAATGGAGATGTATATGAGGATGCAGATGTTCGTTAAATTTTCCGTGATTATCCTGATTGCTATCAGCGCCAGTGGGTGCGGATGGTTTCATGGTACCAAGTCAGAGGTAACCAAGCCGACACTCGTAGAGTACAGGGTGCATGATGTTCCAGGTGCTGTTGAGTACATTTGGGAAGAGCCTATGGTAGATGTTGTTGACATCCCTCCCGGCCTTGATCCTGAGGGACATTATTATCGTCCTGGTCATCAAGAGGTGGTGGAAATTCGCCAGGGACGCTGGCAGTATTATAAACGACCGTAGGAAATAGAACGTTATACATGGAATTTATACTATGAGCCTCATAAGCCTTCGCAATTTAGTCGGACCACTGCGCAGCAAGTTTCAGATGGGCGCCTTGGCTATCGCAATACTTTTAGTGCTGGTGATTCGTTTCGGAATAACCAGGAGCTCTGAGAGAGTCAATGCTGAGCTTGAAGGCAATCCGGATTCTGGTGAGTTAGTGAGCAAAGTTGATCATCTTAACAAAGCCCGCAAGTCGGCTCGTAGGGGCGCTGCTAGCCAGGACCGCATCTTAGACAACCTAGTGGCCGAAGGATTTGACGGGGCACAAGAAAACACCCGGGAATCTGACAACAATGAGTCCTTTGATGATATCAGGAGGTCACTGGGCCTGGATTAGGCATACGCCTTCATTCAATCAAATAGCGGCTGCTAAGGAGGCTGAAAATTGATGCAGATGCTAAAAAGGACTAGTTGTTGTGAACTTTTCGGATGGTGCAACCCTGTCACAATCAGGATTATCGTTCATAATGCTTCGTACTTTCAGCCATTTGCGCCATTTTCATGCGCCTTTACTGATACATCTAGGATAATTACGTAAAGCAAAAGTCTTGCCAGTTTTACTGGCACGGACTCTTGCAAATCACTATAGCTGAAGCAAAAGGTGATTAAGTCACGATGTTAAAGAAACTGCTCAAACCATTTGTAATAAAGTTGATGCCGTTTGTAGGTTTATAGCTTTGCTGGAAGGAGCGCATGTTTTCTCGAACTAATCACCCACGAAATGAGAAAGCTAGATATCAGGCACGCAGAGAATTTGTGGGAGGCGCTGCACATTTTTTGCGTGCAATCTCTTTTTGCACAATCATATTTGCCACCAACAGTGCATTCAGCCAGGAACTGGATTCTGAATTCGTTGACGCATTTGCTCCAATTGATGCGAGTGCCGCTGCATTTCATAATCATAAATTTCATGAGGCTGAGAAAGCTCTGCTTAATGGGCTATCGAGAAACGATCATGCTGATCAAAATTTAGGCGGCGAGCGCCCTACTCTGCGTAATGTATCAACGACGTCAAAGCCTCGCCCCAAACAGGAATTATCTGATGCATCCGAGCCGTTATCTCATTCACAGAGGCCAGATTTAGCTGAGCATAACTCGTATGCAGATCGGCACAAGAGGGTGGAACTTACTCCTGCCATGGAAAACATAGCAAATGACCTAAAGATAGAACAGACAGCCAAATCACAGAGGCGGTCGCATCGAAATCAGATGATAGACTCAAAACAGGAACGTGATGCTCAGACCCAAGAAGCACACAAAAAGCTTCAAGCAGAGGATGAGAGTCGCAGAACTAGTCAAAATGAAGGCAATACCTCAATCACGGAAAACGATTTAGCGACTCAAAAGCTCAAGCGCGAACTGGCTGATGCCAAGAGTGCGCTAGCAGCAGCTGAACTTGAAATATCGCGATTATCCTCAATTATCCAGGGTGCAAGCAGAGCAAGACTGCACCTCGGAGAGACCGCTACAACACTGGGCAAGACTCCTCAGAAAATGGGCAATTATGCGCTTGGTTTAAAGAACGCTTCAGGAACTGAGATGTCAGAACAGCCGCAAAATTCTGCTCCGACTTCCGATCCTTCGGGGGATCTCCAGGTTGCTACTATATCCGTTGATAAAGCTGACTTGAGGCTTGGCCCAGGACGTAATCACTCTGCTTTGATGAGTTTGCGACGTGGTTCGCGATTAGCCGTTGAGGCGCGTCAGGGTGAGTGGTACCGAGTTTTCGCACCCAACGGGCAACGTGCTTGGATTCACTCATCACTGGTTCGTTTCGGTGATGGCGCTGCGAGCTTAAATGATAACAGCTCTGTAAAGGTGCGCGGGTATGACAGCAAGCTACAATAGAAATGGAGCATTTATAGCACTAGGTCTTAGTGTGGCAATATCGGCAGTTTTACAAGGAGATGCTGCTCATGCTGCACCATTTCTCTCGACAGCAGGCAATATAGCAGCTTCCGATTATGTGTACCCTGTAATGGGGCCACGCACCTCAAGCAGCTATGGCTTACGCAGGCATCCGATCAGTAAAGTTACCAAAAAGCATCATAACGGGATCGACCTGGCAGCTCCGATTGGGGCAACTATCCGGGCGATTGCATCAGGACACGTGATATTCGCCGAGATATTCGGAGGATACGGAAATTTTATCGTCATTAAGCACGCAGATGGACTCACGAGTAGCTACGGACATTGCAATACAACCTTAGTGAGAGTTGGGCAGCGAGTTCTAGCAGGCGACGTCATAGGCACAGTAGGCAATACCGGCCACTCCACTGGCCCACACCTGCACTTTGAGATTAGAAGGAACGGAGATCCCCAAAATCCTGAGCTATACCTGCCTGGAATTGCCAGCCCAGCTCAAGGATAAGCTACTGAAATAACGAGTCATTTTTTGGCACACGATCAACTTCTATCCGCTGCATGCCTGCAACCTAAATCTTTATCTCTGTATGTCACACCACAGTAGAGTGATAGCATAACCTTTATACAAACTGGGACGCAGAGGTTGCGTCGTTAACAATCGTGATCCGTATAGTAGGTTAACAGAAGAGAAAGGAAAATTATGAAGACAACTATCAAATCAATATTTACTAGAACTCGGGAGGCTACCCTTGATATTTCTCGCAAGCTCGCGATAGCAAAGAATGCTCCGACAGAGAAACAGGCTCAGACACTCCTCTTCGTTGCAGGTATAATCTGCCTTGGAATCGGACTCTCAGGCGATGTATTAGCAGGCGGATGGGATGCTCGCCAGGGACAGATTGAGGATGGTCGTATCGCAAACGCAGTAGCTGTGCTCTTTAAGTTTCTAGAAGGAAGCTTCGGAGCATTAATAATGGCTGCAGCAGGAATCGGGGCGGTGATGAGTGCGGCGTTTGGTCAGTATAAGGCAGCCTTAAGCTGTATGGTTGTGGCAGTTGGCGCCTTCATTCTACGTTCAATGCTCAACACCTTCTTTAATACTCAGTCGATCGATAGCACTGAGTACGGTGGCGACAACTAAAAATCAGTTGAGTTACCAAAACGGCAAGCCGGAAGGGTCAAACCTTCCGGCTTTTTGTATTTTGGCTCATCGCTGAATCGAATGACGGCTGATGGGACATCACCCATTTTTCCAGTAATGAATCACGTATTTCTGCGTGTACATGCTCGTAGACGTGAACGAGCATGTTCACGTCCGGAAACGCCAATTCTACCCACTCGATTCCAAGAAGAGCCTGTATTTTTAGGTCACGCTCCTGGGGTTTTAATCTCCTTGCTCTCTGCCGGCGCATTATTTATCTTCTCAAAACTTTTAAGTCGTTCTCGAAGAACCTTCAAACAGGCCTCGTCCTTTTCGGTGCTCTGCCGCTCCAGCAAAATACTACGACTAGCATCTACGCTCGGATCTAACTTGCCATACGCCAAGACTCTGGCTAGGGGCTCTGGATGGCGCGATAGGAGTCTCAATATATCAATGGTGGCGTTCCAACTAGAACGACGTAGAAATCGAGCCGCCTCCAGATTAAACACATCATTAGAATCAACATGCGAACGTGAGAGAAGAACTAGCACAACTGCATCTGCCGATGGCGCAAGATTGAACCACGCCGTAATAAATGGGATACGCGACTGCGCGGGAACTGCCAGAGCAGAGAGCAGTGCGATCATCTGCTCCCTCGACAAACCACTTGCAGGAGTTGCGAGTGTTGCAAGCAAACGCTCCTCCTCCTGTCCCGAAAAGACAGTATTTAGTTTACTAGCTGCTTCATTTCGAACTCTCTCGACTGGGAATGTGAGAAGATCAGCTAGCTGCGGAACGGTTAGGGCGCTCGACGGAAGGACACCCAAAACGAGCGATATCTTATCAGCCGCTTTTACTGATCTCCATCCTGCAAGCTCCTCTATATTAAACCAATGGACCAGAGTTGCTATCTCATCACCACGATCACCTAGGACATTTAGCAGTTCGCTTGCCGCAGTATCGCTCGTCGATACCACAGGTAGGATGAGCGATACCTTAGCCAGTGTCAGCCCTGCTTGCGCTTCGCTTCCCAAGAACCTCTCATATGCTTGGCTATTGGCGTTACCCGTTACGATCTGCGCCAGTCCGACTACAGGAGGATCACTTAGTTTCGTTACACCCATCGCCTTAGCTTCAGCAAAGAGCTGTCCAAATGGCAGTGGAAGTCGTACCAGTGTCTCAACCGGCAAGTCCATAAGCTCTTGGGGTAGATTTTTCAGTGTCATCTGCCCGAGAACAGCCAGCAGCACCCCCGGATGCAAAGTCCGAGTCTCAGTAACCTGCGCCCTACCCTCTGGCACCAAACCTTCTAGTGCAAAGACCAACGCCGCATACCTATCTGCCGGTGTAAGCTCATCACGCCAACCATCCGAGAGAGCAACTCGCAAAAGAGCTCCGCATACCCCGTCCGCATTGGCGCCCGCCGTCAGATCATTAACGATCGTATTTATCGCCGCTGGCTCTCTACGAATTACAGCCGCACGGCCGACGGTTGCCATACGCGCCCGGTCGCGACTAGCCCATTCCGTTTCATACTCTGCCGAATGCTGCGCCGCCAGCATCGGCACTCGCGAGGTCAACTCAAAATAGAGCGCTGGGTAACGATCCTTAATTACCCAACCTGCTGCTAGGAGAGTCGCGGCTACGTACACAAGCGGCGTTATCCATGAGCCTGTGCGTCGCTGTGTATTTGAAAGCCGTTGCGCGCCAGCGCGCTCTTCATCTGGCCCACCATTTAACTCACCATCTGACCTATCAGGCACCCGCCCTATGGATCTGTCGCTGGAGGATCGAGCTCCCGTCCGTACGACACGCCCTTGACCCGACTGCTGGTTGATAGTGTGATTACCGCTAGTCAGATTAGATTTTGACATAAATTCACCGCCCAAACCAAACGCCAATCCAACATCCTCGACTGAAGGTCGCTGCTTCGGCGACGGCAACAGAAGCTGCTCAACTATCGATTGTTGCTGCGAAGAGAGTGATTCGCCCAGTAGCGTGGTGAGCATCCTTCCAAGGCAGTAAAGATCACCCTGTGGATCTGGCAGATTTCCAAATGTCCTTTCAGGAGGAAGGTATAGATCAGAAGAACCGTGCAGTGTGCCTATAATAGGATCAATCAACAAAAGCTCAGGACCGTCCCTAACGACATTCGCGGGAGATATATGGCCATGAGCCACATTTCGGCGACTCAACTCGGCTACAAGTTTAATCAGTGCGTTAGCTATCGTGATACGTTCTTGCACCTTGATAGTCCCTTCATGCGCTAAATAATCTTTCAGAGTTTCAGCGAAGTAGGGTCGCATGAGCATCAACCTCCCTTCACCAGGAAGGAGCTGCGCCAGCTGCTGTGAGGTACATAGCACAGAAAACCCCTCAAGCTCCGAGGCTGCCGACCGCGCCAGCAGCTCGCTCAGTGCCGTTGAGAAACGCACCAGAGTTACTGCGCCACGTAAAAGCAGGATTGGCCGAAGATCCCACGGCTCTGCTCCGACTATTACGTTAACGCATACCGAACCATCGGGAAAGAAACGTGTGTACCCTTGAAGGATACCGCGTTGGTGTTCCGTAAGAGCTTCCGGGGATACCAGTTTCACGAACAAATTACCTAGCTAAACAAAGGTTTGTAAATCGCACCAATAACACCGAATATCTATGACTATAGCAAGTGAGAGAATATCGCAGCAAAATTCTGTCACCTTGCTAGCGACACCCCTTCAAAGGGCTCACGACCGTAGGGCGGGTGGTGTTCGGATGCATGGCGATTGACATCTGATAAAAGGCAAAAGCCGGAGGTCTTTCTTAAGAAAGACACTAACAAGTTTGCCATCCTTAGACCGGGGCATCTAGCGCTGTTCCTCTGTTAGTGATTGTACCACTCCAAGCAAATTGGCACGAGACCGCATTACAATCCCCTTTCGACTACTATCTTGCTCATCTCTGCACGTAAAACCGGCACAATCTCTTCATACGAAAATTGCCCCAGAAAAGTATGCCCCTTTTTAAGGTTGACATGATTCGGCGCGCACCACAGCCCCAAATCAGCGTCATCCGTCTCTCCAGGCCCGTTAACCCGACACCCCATCACTGCGATCGTCAGTTTCTTGTCCGAAAACTCCTCTGTCATTAGCTTTACTTTTTGCGCAAGCTCAACAAACGCTTCGTTTTCAACTCGCGAACACGATGGACAAGAGATGATGTTTAGACCTTCATGCTCGAAACGTGGGACAGACCGAAAACGTCCTGCGTAAACATCCTCAATTATCCTCTTACCAACGAGAACTTCATGATACTTTTCGGCATGCGGCAAGGTTAGCGAGACCCGCACGGTATCCCCGATACCTCGTGCTAGCAGGTTCTCAAATGCCACGCGAGTCTTAATCTCTCCCATCGGTAACATACCCGCTTCGGTCACGCCAAGGTGCAAGGGAATATCCGGAAATTCAGCTGCAAAACGAGCATTGATCTCAACTACATCGTTGGGGTCTGAGCTCTTTAGAGATACAACGTAGTTCTGGAATCCTAGCTCCTCTAGGTAGCCCATGTGCTCTCGCGCTGATCTCAGAGCAACTTCGATTGGATCGTCTTGCTTCTCCACTTGTGCCGGATCAAGTGATCCGAAATTGACACCGATTCGCAGTGCTAAATCATGCTCTCGGGCAATTCCAACAATATACTTTACCTTCTCAGACACCGGGGTGTCTTTCTCGTGATGATAGAGGTGTCCGGGGTTATATCGAATCTTTTGCACATACGGAGCAACTGCTCCAGCCAGCTTGTAACTCTCCTGCAGATCAACCACTATGCGAGCATCGGTTTGGGCCCTAATCGTCTTAAGAGCCTCTACATCTCGGCGACTATCGATAGCGATGCGGATTACATCTGCACCGTACACCTGCAGTAGTTGTATCTGGCGCAGCGTTGCATCGATATCCTGAGTCTTTGTCGCGCACATCGATTGTACAGAGATTGGGCCTGCGCTTCCTATGATTAGATCGCGTACCCTAACCGACCGAGTCTTTCTTCGCGTTATTTTGGGCGCCCCATTGATACTGACTAATTCGCTCTTTTTGTTCACCTCGCTCATACAACTCCGTAACTCTTCCCTGACAAAAGTGGCCAAACACTACATCCTTGCACACACTCACCCATCCAAAGTCCAAAAGCTGCTTGCAAGAAAACCTCCTAAGTATGCTCTTTTCACCTGGCAGTTTGGTCAAATTGTTGTATAATCAACGGTTTAAGGCAACCCTTAGGGTTGCAATTGATTAGCTTATTGTAGTCACCTTTTGCACTGTATCACCGCACTTTATGCAAAAACTGCGTAACCCGTTGATTTCCTGGATGACAATACATGCTGTGGCATGCACATGTGTTATGTGCCCCAGCACCACGCTGGTGGCCGAAAGTAAGTTGGAAAGCGAGGCTAGTTTTCTCCCGACATGGAAGCTGCTGCGAAACGAAGGCAAGCAGCAATTCATCGCTGGATATCTTTTTGGCTGGAGGGATGCCAAGAAAGTTACTGATATAGCGATTGAGTATGTGAAGGACAACCCCAACGATGCCCTTAATGGTCTAGAGCGTATCCGTGGGTTATACGACATGGAGGGACTCACGGCGGAGAGTGTAGTTCGTGAGCTTGATCTCTACTTCTCTAAGTCGGAGGGTAAGGATGCCACACTGTCGCAGGCGATTACCGCCGTGAGGACGAGGTTAGGAAGGTAGTAGGAGAATCAGGATTATGAGCACATCAATCGATGAACTAGAGGATATCTTTGACAGAATTACCGAGGAGTATGAGGAGCCAGTGCCGATCGGAGGTCGTTGTGAAAGTCGGATCTTCTACAGAGTGGAGGACTTAAGCGATACGGATCTCAACACCTGCGCCGAATACGTGGCTGAGCGCATACGTAATGTAGTTTCCCCCGGCAAGCCTCAGCTCTTTCTGAAGCTTCCAGGTGGCTATTCGTTTTTTGCTGAGCGCCTCTGCGCGGTGTATGCCGAGATTTACAATGCTGGTAAGGAGATTCCACTCGAGCAGTATTTAGAAAGCAAGCTCTCTAACGGCCACGGTGAAAAGTACAAAGGATATCAGACCATCCTTGTAACAGATGTAATCACCACAGCTCGATCGAGCTTGGAGGCACACACCCGCGCCACTCTGCGAGGTATACCTGTTCTGTGTTGGGCGACTCTAATTGACCGGACTTTTGGTCCAGGGCCTGTTCCAGTCGTTTCGGCCTTCACCGGAGCGTCGGTTCGAGTGCTCACGCAGGTTGGTTAGCTGCAAATGTACCCTAGCTGCGTCTCTTAAGCGGAATCACCTTGCCTACTCCAACGGCTAGTCGTTCATGGTCCCCGAATCTCTTGAGCAAACGACTCGGAATCGGCTCGACTACCGACTGAGGATCCAGCGACGGCTGAATGAGTGACTGCTCATCCAGCAGCTCAATCGTAGAAAGTACAGTTGCGCTCTCCTCGTTCAGCTCAGCGGCAGGGCGGACTACCCTACTGCGTTTGATGAGCAGGTCTAACTCGTGATGGGCTGCCTGGCCAGCTTGCACTCGCGCCTTGAGACTCACTAACGAGACCGCTACGCCACTAGCTTTAATAAAATCCCCGCGCTCTGCCGCCGCAACCAGCTCCCTCTGCTGAGTCACAAGCTCACTCTCACTGGCGCGCCACATAACCTGAAAATCATTGCGAATAGCGAATATATCGTGCACTACCTTTTTGGTAGATGGGGACTCAACTGCGTTTGTTAATTTTCTAAGCAGAAGACTATTCACCTCACGCCACTCAGCAACCTGCGCTGCAGATAGCTCTGGAGACGCTCCCTCCACTCGGGCCATAGCCTGTCCTGAGGAGTTGGTGTACAAACGTAGCGCTCGCCTACTTTTTTGAATAAGAGCGACTACTCGTGAGCGAAAGGATTCAGATTCCATATTCTTAAGTCTAAAACACCCCTGTTTATTGCGTAAATAAAACCGAGCGCCCAGATGTATCAGCCCATGAAGGGCAAATCAAGATCTATCTATAAAGGCTCATCGCAAAATCGAGTGGGTGCCGATGGCTGCTGATGGGTCATAACCCATTGTTTTGAGTGAT
>CAZZLV010000020.1:4306-17395 GCA_964655155.1 uncultured Bdellovibrionales bacterium | reverse complement strand
CGTAAATCACCATAGGTTGTTGTTTTGATTCGCGTCCGCGAATCGATAGCGTTTTTCAAAAGCCGCTATATAGCTTATGACTTTTAAAAAACGCTATATCAATCAGAACTAAGCGCTTCATATCAGCAAGTATGCCAAATAGCAGCTATCGCTCTCAGGATGCAGAGTATACATAGTGAGTGTGCTGGGCAATTGGATAAATTGGCGAGGCACAAAAAGCTCAAATTTGAGTTCTTTCAAAAAATCGCTACCAGCGCCCAACTAGAAATCTATTGCACTGGCTACTACTTCTTGTATCCTGCTCGGAAGAGCAGACTGCGTTTGGCCCTACTATATAGTGATTTAACCTAAATTCGGCAGTAGCGGGCCCGAAAACGGCGCATCTGGCTAGAACCACTGCGGCTTTTGAATTTTCGGTGCTTACCGTGACGGTGCCAGGTTTTAAGCCCCCGAAGAATTCAAAACCCTTGGTGATTTTAACCACCTGCACCATTTTAGTTCTCCTTAACTGCCGAATTTAGGTTTAAAAAAGCCGCGACTTTACTCCGGACTTTTATAAGTCACTGCAAATCAGGGTATTCGCTAACTGCACTGCCGTAAAAGAATTTTGCGCCTAATATCTGATATACTATGAGCTCATCACAGCGAACGCCAAATCAGTCTATCCTCCTTGCCTTCGGCGTCTACTTGGCGCTCTGCGCTGTTTCAGCATTTTTTGCCCCAATCTCATGGCTCTGGGCTGCAGGTCTCGGCACAACGGTTTCTCAGGAGATCGGCCTTTTACTCGGCGTTCTCGGGGCGTACCTAGGGGCCCTTGCGCTGGGAGCGTTCTTGGCTGCGCGTAATCCATCGACTCACACGGGGGTGATCTACGTGCTTCTTGCATCACAGGTGTTCGATTTTCTTGTGACGCTACGTGCCGTATACGGTGGTGCCCTGCCACGAGTACCGGGCACAATCTTTCTAGTTGCTACCGTAATATGGAGCACGCTACTGGCTCTCTCTATTAGGTTGGTGCACTCTCGGACTAGTGAACAGCGTTTCGCAGGTAATTCTTGAGCCTAATGAGTGCTCGCGAACGGATCTGAGAGGCCCGCGATTCAGTAACACCCAAGATCTCTCCGATCTCCTTTAAGTTTAGCTCTTCATAGAAATAGAGACTGATTACCAAACGCTCCTTCTCTGGAAGTCGGTCAAGCGAGCGTGCAATTAATCCTACTTTTTCATGCCCAAGCAGCTTATTGAGTGGATCTTGGCCCTTGCTAGCCAGCCAATCGTCTGCCTGAAATCGCTCTTCACCGTGACCAAACCCTAGCTCTTCAAAGCTAAGCATTACAATACTACCTACCTCCCCCAAGAGCTGCTGCAGCTCTTCCATAGTGATACCCAGCTCTGCTGCAACTTCCTCATCAGTAGCTGGTCGTCCGAGTCGCTGCTCGATGCGATGGTAGGCCAATTCAATCTTGTGGGATTTATAGCGTAGTGAGCGCGGAAGCCAATCTTGAGACCTAAAGCTATCGAGGATCGCGCCACGTATTCGAAATTGAGCGTAGGTACTAAAGTTAGTTTCATGCTTCGGATCAAACTTTTCGAGCGCATCAACAAGACCGATGATTCCAGAGTTGAGCATCTCCTGAAGATCAATGTCTTTAGGGAGCCTCCCTGAGAGACGATGCACAACCTTTTTAACGAGAGGCAAATAGCTGCGTATGAGATCTTCTTTCTCATAAGCATCTATCTGTCTGTAGGCTTCTACTGCTGATCGTTTTGGCTTAACCACTGCGTGTCTCCTCGTAGCTCGCTACAGCCTTAATAATGATTCCAAAGGTGATACCGATCACTGCTGTCACCAGCAAGCATCTGTACAAGATACCCTCAATGCTGGCTCCACTATTGACACCACCGACGCATACAACTAAACAAGCAACTACAATCGTAACTGCACAAAGCACCTTAAAGGGACGATACCTAGGGGCTACTCGCTCATTACCTCTGCCAGACTGTTTCTTCGACATATTGCGGTACTTGTAACAGCTGTTGGAAGAAGAACTGCATACCACCCTTTACTCGTTGTTCCGGAGGAGTTTCAGCAAGACGTCGAGCCACGTCAGCTAACCGTATGGCTGCTCGACTTGATGGATACTCTAATGCTATGGGTCGTCTCTCCATAACACTTTGCCGCACCGTCGCATCACTCTGCACCCAGCCAAGCATACGTGTTTCAACCCGCAAGAACTTTTGAACCGCATTTGCTAAGCTATTGAAGGCAATTTGTGCTTCACCCTCTGACGCCACATCATTTACAACTATCCAGAATGATTTCTCTCCATATGCAGTGTGTAAAACCTTCATGAGCGCATAGGAATCTGTGAGTGAGGTAGGCTCACCAGTAATCACACACACAACCTCGCCTGCCGCACTGTTGAAATACATCACATCGGAACCGATCCCCGCGGGTGTATCAATTAGAAGAAAATCATAGTGATGCGCGATTCGCTCTACTTCAGTCATGAGCAACAACCTATCGGCTGCACTGAGAGATTGCACCTCTTCGATTCCACTTGCTGCAGGGATGATGACGATCCCACCCGGCCCTTGAACAAGGATATCATCGAGCGCACACGTACCTTTTAGTACGTCGTGCAGAGTTCCTCTCGGAGAAACTCCGAGTAGGACATCAACATTTGCCAAACCAAGATCAGCATCAAGCACCAAGACAGAATAACCTGCTGATGCCAGAGAAATTGCTGTATTTACAACCGTGTGGGTCTTTCCTACGCCGCCCTTGCCACTGGTAAAACTTATGACCCGAGTTATGTCCCTAGCTGACCTTTTGATTGTTCCTTGTTCCACGCGAATAACCTTTTAGAACCGCCCAATGGCTTACACCAGAGGGTCCATGTTATGATTCACTCTAACCACTCGAAGACTCACTTTTTACAACTTCTCGTAACTACCTTACTTATTTGACAGCAGCACCATTTCAATTACTCCCCGATACTTACGACACCAAGAGATTGAACTTTGGTATTAGGTGCAACTTCGTGATGGGATAAAACAGCATATCCTGGAGCAAACCGATCGACGAAATGGAACACTGCTGGACGGAGATGACCTGGAGCAAGTAGCACTGGAGACTGCCCTAACTCTCCGAACTTCTCTGCTGCACGTGCCAATTTGTTAATCAGAATCTGCGCATTCCCCGGCTCAAGGGCCAAGAATGAGCCCTCATCAGTTTGTTGCAACGCATCGTTCATTATTCGCTCTACAGATGGTGCTAGACTAAGCAGCGGCAAAACTCCATCTGGAGTTACAAATTTAGAGGTAATAGCTCGCGCAAACTTTCTGCGCACGAACTCAGCAAGCCGTTCCGGACTCTTAATACTAGGAGCCCAATCAGCCAAAACTTCGAGTATCGACCGCAGATCTCTGATACTGACCTGCTCTCGCAAGAGATTGGCGAGGACTTGCTGTACCGATCCGAGGCTCATTACGCTGGGAACTAACTCCTCTACAACTTTTGGCGCAACCTTGGCTAGATTATCCACAAGATGCTGGACCTCTTGTCGCCCCAACAGCTCATGCATATTTGCTCTCACGAGCTCTGTGATGTGAGTGGTAATCACAGTTGATAGATCGACTACTGTGTATCCGGACATCTGCGCTCTCTCTTTGTCTGCTTCGACTATCCAAAGAGCATCGAGACCAAAAGCAGGTTCCTTAGTCGGCTGTCCATTAACCGGAGAAGCAACATTGCCTGGATCCATAGCAAGAAGATGATAGGGCTTGAGAGTGCCAGAGCCGATTACACTCCCCCGAAGCATGAATCGGTACTCAGTGGACTTGATACGCACGTTATCGCGAATATGGATAGGTGGCACTATAAAGCCATAGTCCAGAGCGAACTGACGCCGAATCGAACGAATTCGCTCTACAAGATCGCCACCCTCAACGATCTGTACCAGCTCAAATCCGACCTCAAGCTCAAGAGTGTCGATGGCCAGCAAACCGGTAACTTCCTCAGTGCTACCCGGCTTCGGGCCCTGGGCTTCTTGCTCCTTTTTGCCCTCCTCGACCTTTGACCTCTTCTTAAGCTCCTCTGCCGCGCGACGACGCATAATTCCGAGCGATCCAGTTGCGCCCCCGAGAAGTATAAATGGGAGAAACGGTAAGCCCGGCAAAAACGCAAGCGCGACGGAAACAGCAGCAGTAAGAAACAGTGGCCGGGCACTCTGGCCAAGTTGGCCGAGCACCTCACTGCCTAGGTCATCTCCCGATGCTGCCCGTGCCACAATTAAGCCAGACGCGGCAGAGATTATAATCGATGGAAGTTGGGCCACGAGGCCCTCACCGATCGTTAAAATTGTGTAGGTTTGAGCTGCTGCCTTCCAATCCATGCCATGCTGTACTATACCGATAAGTAGTCCACCTACTACGTTGATTGCAACCAAGAATAGAGCCGCTACCGCATCTCCTGCGACGAACTTGGCAGCTCCATCCATCGCTCCATAGAACTCAGCTTCTTGGGTCAATTCCTTTCTTCTTTGGCGTGCCTCCTTATCGGTAATTAAGCCGATGTTAAGATCTGAATCGATCGCCATTTGCTTACCTGGCATAGCATCAAGAGTAAACCGTGCTGCCACTTCAGCTATACGTGATGAACCCTTGGTCAGTACTTTCAGATTAACAAGGTTAATGCACACAAACATCACAACTCCGATGATGTAATTACCACCGACTACAAACTGCCCGAATGCTTGAATCACGTGGCCAGCTGCATCCATTCCTGAATTGCCGTTCAGCAAAATAAGTCGCGTTGAAGCAACGTTCATAGATAAGCGAAACAGCGTTGTTACTAGCAGAATCGCCGGAAACGAAGAGAACATCAGAGGCCGATCGATGTATAGCGAGGTAAATAAAATAACGAGTGAAACGATGATATTGAGCGCTATGCAAACATCAAGGATCGCCGTTGGTAGCGGAAAGATCAGGATCGCCAAAATCCCCACAAGCGCAACTGGAATTAGTAGGCCTGGTACCGTACTATTGCCCAAACGAATTGTCCCTGTTGTAGCAGCCATTGCTATTTATCCCATGTACTTCAACTTATCTAACAAATCGCTATATTTAACTTCTGCTCTAATCCGTATTTTTCACGAAGCTTACTGCGCTCGCCGTGAAAAATGGTCAGAAAGAGGCCATCCATGGGCTCTTTTTTCATCGCCTACAGTTTGTGTGGGACCCATAGTGCCCACACAAACTGTAGGCTCTAAATTCCTCCGCTGCGCTTCGGAATTTGCAAGTGCTTCCTTGCACTTGCTCACCCAAATCTTGCACTTTCGTGCAATATTCGCGCTAATCCTACAAATAATCTGGTCGACCGGCCTATTTGCACACAATTACTGACTAACTCTAGAGCCTCGTGCTCCCCGTTTTAGTCGATACACATATGCAAGCACCTCAGCCACGGCCCTAAACAGTTCACGGGGAATTTCACTACCAATCTCAGTTGAGGCATATAAGGCGCGTGCAAGTGCCTTGCGTTCAACGATCGGGATCCCATGTTCCTTGGCGATCTCTCTAATTCTCTGCGCCATAAAATCAGTACCTTTTGCTACCACGATCGGAGCTGCGAACTTGTTACGATCATACTTAAGCGCTACTGCATAGTGAGTTGGATTAGTCACAATAACGTCTGCCTTGGGTACGGAGCTCTTCAACTTGTTCATCAGTCGTTGCTGACCCTTAGCGATCATCTTCCGCCGCATCGTTTCATCTCCCTCGATCGCCTTGCGCTCGTCTTTGACCTCATCTTTAGTCATCTTGTTCTTACGTAGCCATTGGTATCTGCCCCAGGCTATATCGAGAAGCGCTATCGCAAACAAAACGTAGATAATCTTCCAGAATACGCTCTTCATTGCGGCACCGGCGGTGCCAAGAACATCATTGAGCGACATATGCACAAGTCTAGTCAGTTCGGGGGCAAAACCTTTAAGTGCCCAGTATCCAATCGGTAAAACCAGCGCCATTTTAAGAATTGCCTTGAGCAGACTTATCAGGCCGTATATCGATATAATCCTTTGCAGTCCCTTGATTGGATTTACGAAATCCCATCGGAACTTGATCCATTTCTCTCTGCGATTCCACCTAGTCTGGAGCAGCACGCTCAAACTAGCGATTGCTGCAACACATCCGGTTACGATTAGAATATCTGGCAAAATCAGTAAAACAATACGTAAGAATCCCTCGACAAGATCATTTGCTTGCAGCTCTCTTCGATCTGCTATCATTCCAAATGAGCGCACCATCATGTGTCGCATGTCCTGATACAAACGACTCCATGCGAAGCTAATCGCCAGAAATCCAGTCACTAAGACGAATACATGCTCGAGGTCTGCTGAGTGAAATATCGCCCCTTCCTTGCGAATATCATTAAGCCGACGCTCGGTCGGCATTTCAGTACGCTGTTCTGGAAGTGTGTCTTTGGCCATTTCCCTGCTGCTATGATCAAAAAGTGTTGGCAGCCAGTCATACAGACAAGTGCCAACAAGAGGAATGCAAAGGATATGCCTATACTTCTATTGTCTTATCAGCAAGCTAGCCGAACCCAAGGTGTCATAAACTCGATTGTCACCCTGAAAGCTTGACACTTTTGCTCAACTAATCCGTCTACAGTTTGTGTGGGACCCATAGTGCCCACACAAACTGTAGGCTCCAAATTCCTCCGCTGCGCTTCGGAATTTGCCAGTGCTTCCTTGCACTTGCTCGCCCGAATCTTGCACTTTCGTGCAATGTTCGGTCTAACTGAGTAGGCGCGATAGAACAGAAGGAATCTCAGAAATCTCGCGCTGCAACAAAACTCCAACCTCAGGTAACGCGAGAACTGAGATGGCGAAACCTACACCGATCGTTAATGGAAAGCTAACTACAAAGATATTCAGAGTGGGTATCGCCTTAGAAATTATTCCCATAACAAAATTGGTCAGCAGCAAGGCAACGATCACCGGTGCAGCGATAAGACATCCGACTTGAAATACCCTTGCACTCTGGTCAATAAGTACCCCAAGACCACTTGCAGAGAGCTCGAAAGCACCCGGCTTGATATGGTTAGCCATACCTGAAAGCTCTGTTATTGCAACATAGTGCCCACCTATGAGCAGGAAGACCAAAACGGCTAAATCACTGTATATTCGGGACAGATCAGCTAGTTGTGTTTGCGTTGATGGATCAAATAACTGGGCTCCATTCAAACCCATCGTTCCGCTGGCGATATGCCCGGCAACCTGCGCTCCACTGATAATGAGCAGCGGAATTAGAGCAACTACGGCTCCGAAACACACCTCACAGATTAGCTGTGATACCATCGCGGCAGCATTTGGCGGCACCACCGCCAAAGCATTTGGACTGAGCGATATAAGGGCCAAAATAAGGGTCGCTGGATATCTCAGAGCCATGCCCATAACACCCCCACCAAGACCTGGCACTAACATAAAAAAAGTCATATACCGCATAGATAGAAGCAGGAAGGTCCACGCGTAATCTAGACGTGAAACTACCTGCTCTGTTAGCTGATGAAGCTGTACGATATCCACGCAGACCTACCTCTTATGCTCGCTTTTTTGACTTCCCCTTTAAGCTAAATTCGGCCGTTGCGGGTCTATGCTTCCTCATCATTAAACCCTAGCTTAAAGTCATAGGGTCAATAGCTCTGGCATTTTACAACGTCATATTGGCAACGATAAGGTCAGCTAGTTAACACCAATCGTTCCTATCTGACTGATAACATGCACGGTAAAAGCAGCAAGACGATTAATCATAAAGTGTCCGAAAACCAGCATGCCTACTATTGCGGCCCCGATCTTGGGAATAAATGCTAACGCAGGATCACTAATCTGTGTTGCTGCCTGAAAAATACTAACCAATAATCCAGCGACCAAACCAAATGCCAAAATCGGCGCACAGGTGTAGAGCGCTGTCTCAATGCTGATCTGGCCTAGCCGCAGAAAATCATCGATTACCATAACACACCCAAAAAAAATCTAAACTTTATAGGTTTTGACCAGCGAACTGATGATCAGATGCCAACCGTCTACAATCACAAACAGCATTAACTTCAAAGGCAGTGAAATAACAACCGGTGGTAGCGTAATCATACTCATCGACGTAAGTACCGATGAAACAACCATATCCAAAACGAGGAATGGCAGCGCAATCAGAAATCCTATCTGAAAGGCGGTGTTTAGTTCGCTCAAAATGAAACCAGGTACTGCCACGAAAAAAGGTACATCTGCCGGGTCTTTTGGGAACTCTGATTTAGTTATTTGGAGAAAGAGTGCAAGATCTTTTTCACGAGCATGCTTAACAAGAAACTCTTTTAGAGGGGCTGTTGAGCGCTTCAAAGCCTCGGTCTGATCCATCTGCCCCTCCATGAATGGCTTGACACCTTGATCGTAGCACTTCTGGAAGACTGGATTCATAATTGCGATCGTTAAAAACAGAGCTAGTCCCGTGATTACGGTATTCGGTGGCAAGGTTGCAGTGCCTATAGCTGTCCGGGTCATACCAAGTACAACTGCAATCCGCGTAAAGCAAGTCATGCAAAGCACCATAGCTGGCGCAAAGGTGAGCGCTGTAAGCAGAAGCAGGATCTTAAGGCTACTTGCAACACCGCCGCCAGACGCAAGTTCGCTCCCCCCCACTGAGATTGATAAGTCCGGAAGCATTCCCTGCTGTGCATAACCTGTACGACTAGATGCCAAGGCAACTGCAAGCATCACAATAGCCACAACCATCCGACCACCTTGATGTTGCTGAATTTTCAACTCCTGCCTAAGCATGCAACTCTCCTACTTCAGCGCAAACTTCATCCAACGATTCAGCGAATAGAGGGGTTGTTATTGAATTAGTGGGAGTAACACTCACAGAGTCAGATCCCTGAGCAATCAGATACTCTCGATTATCTACTGCTATCAGGAAAACAGAGGCTTTGGACGACAAAGCTAACTTCTCTCGCACCTCGATACGACGCCGACGGGTTGGGCCACGCCCCCCTGAGAAACGTTTCATAAATCGCACCGCTACTGCAAAAATCCCCAAGCAAAAGAGTAAGCCACCAAGCATAGTAACAGTTGAGCTGAACATATTGATTCCACCATCTGCGATAACCACAGAAGTAGCTCCAGAAACAGCATCGCTGCTTGTCTGTTCTGCCACAGCTACAATACAACTTGATAAAAGGACAACGGCACTCAGAGCGATAATCAGAGCGATAATATGAGCGCCTCGCTCAATACGGGCACACCGACAACTTTGCATACACCTATCCCTCTAATCCCTCTATGCGATCCTCTGGAGAGATGATATCAGTCAGTCGCACGCCAAATTTATCGTTGACGATGACAGCCTCACCACGCGCAACTTGCTTGCCATTGATGAAGATGTCTAGGGGTTCTCCTGCCAATTTCTCTAACTCAACTACCGATCCCTGACCGAGTCGCAGTAAATCCTGAATCGTCATCCGAGTTCGTCCTACCTCAACCGTCACTTGAAGAGCGACATCGAGGATAAACTCCAGATTTCTGCCAAGCTTTCTTTTGGGCGGCTCCGCTACAATCGTTGTATCCGCCGCCGACTCGCTAGCTGCCGCCTGCGCTGCTGCTGCAACGTCTGACGCAGCTTGTGCCAGTCCTTCAAGGTTTTGTTCGATATCACTATCTGCCATGGTAGTTATACTCCTCTTTGTTTCTCATATTTATAAGGTCATTTCGCGGAATATCTCGCGATATCCTGATGGCCCGATTCCCCCGCAAACTCCCGACAGAACCATAAAACTTAGGTATTCCTTCGATTAGGACGCGCGCTTCCTCTGCCGGATTGGTATCCAAGGTGATAATATCGCCCGTTTTTAAAGCCAGAAAATCACGAGTCTTAATCGCACCACGCGCAAGTTGCACACTCATTGAACACGGAGTCTGCATTACATTGCCTTGCATGCGTTTGAGCAGCATGGCATCTACCTCTAAGCGAGTACTCTGAATACTCGTCGAGAGTTTTGAGCGAAGTGGCTCAAGGGTAGAGTACGGCATGCAAATTGTCAGGGTAGTGCACTCTTGCTCCAATTCAATCTCAATGTTAACGACGATGACTACATCAGATGGCGGAGCGATTGTTATCGCAAAAGGGTTAACCTCGGCTCGAAGGTACTCAAAATTAATCGGATACACAGGTGCCCAGGCCTCACGCAACACATCGAGCGCGATCATCACCATCTTTCCGATAAGATGACTCTCAATTGGTGTATACTCTCTTCCTTCAACCTTTACTCGCCCTTGACCTCGACCTCCGAATAGACCATCGATTACACCGAATACCAGCGGCGCTGATACAACGACTAATGACTGTCCGCTTAAAGGCGACATCTTTACAATATGAAGTGAAGATGGAAGCGGCAACTTCTTCATAAATGAGCCGAATTTTACCATCTCAAAACCACCCACATTGGTAAAGCATGTGCGGCCCAGAAAACGAGAGAGTCCAGTTCTAAATTGCCGCGCGAAGCGCTCATGTATCAGCTCAAGCGTTGGCATTCGTCCACGAACGATCCGTTCTTGGCTAGCAATATCAAAACGCTTGATATTCTGTGACGCCAACGCCTCTACAGAACCCTCTTCAATATCGCCCTCTGAGAGGCCACGAAGAAGTGTGTTAATCTCTTCCTGGCTGAGCACCTGATCCATAATGGCCCTATTGAATCACAAACTGTGTAAAGTAAATCCTGCGCACGTCCTGTCTCTTGAGCTGCTCGTTCATAAATTCTTTAATGCTCTTCTTCAGCGCTTCTTTACCCAGAGCATCCTCAAGCTCTGCGGCTGTTTTCTGGGTCAACATCGTAATAACTCCATCGCGAATAGGAACAATTCGACCGTATAATCGGCGTGGCACATCAGGCGACTCCATTTCGGCCTGAAGTTGCAGCCGCAGATACTTGCCTCCCGAAAGGTTCACAAGAAAGGTGTCAAACGGAACAATTGCTCCGAGGCTTTCCTCGCCGTCAAGAAGAGCCAAACTTTCATCTTCAACTGGTACTGCTGACAAGGGAGCTTCTTTATCGAGATCAGCAACAACCGGCGCTTCGGCGGGTTGTTGTTCAGGAGCCTTAGAGGGAGCGATCAGGAGATATCCTACTGGCACTCCGATACCGAGTAGTGCTACAGCCACACCAGCAGCAATAAAGATTTTTTTACGACCAACTGCTGGGGCCTCACTTACATGCTCGAGCTGTTTTGGAGTTTCTGAATCGCTGGACATATCTACTTCTAGTTCCTAGAAAATTGCACTACTCCCACTAAATTCTGCGAAGATGCGAATTGCTTCCTCCACACTTCGCACTGCGCCTCTAACTGAAACATCACCTGACCGGCTGATTCGCCCACACCTCTCAATGCCTCGACTACTTCAGAGAGGGCTTCCACCTCAGACTCACCCGCACAGATCTGCACAGTGGCGATCGCTCCTTTAGAGGACTGCTCGACTAGCATTCCTAACCAGTTTCGCCGACCACCTATGGCCGTCTTATCTGCAGAGTCACCAAGTATGTCTTGATACCACACAGGAACTACCCCTGCTGACACACCCTTGACGTCGGTAACTATAGGAGCAAGTGCGGTGCCAAGTATCTGTGCGGATTCCTGAACCTTTGTAACTCCTTGTTCCGTTTGACCTTGCTGACGCTGAGCGGCAAACCTTGGCGTCAAAAGCAGGAAGAAGCACACCATAAGTGTCAAAAGATCACCAAAGCTGATGTACCATGAGATAGTGCCCAACTGACTCTCCCTTGGCCCTAAAGTAAACCTATGATTCTGCATTGGCTGCCTCTAGCGACTCAAAAGATAGGTGGACTGCCGTTGAGGGCTTCTTGGAAGGCACGGCTATAATCTTGATCGCTTGAGCCGGTAGTCCACCCTGCGCAGCGCGCATCTTGAGGGCTCTTGCGCGAAGATATGCCGTAGTAGCTGCTACCTGCCGATTACCCGAAATGGGCACAGCGATGGTGAATACTCCGCTAAGGTCGTGACTCTGTAACACCTCCAAAACCGCCTCAATTCCGCCCTGACTATTTATCTCTGCAGATTCTGCTGCTTTAAAAAAATCGGGATAATCTAGAGACCCAATCGGCAGGATTCTATCTGCCACCTGCAATTGCCTGACCTGCTGCGGTGATGCGGCATATACAACACCTATCCAAAACACCAGTAGCATCAACAGTAGTGCAACGTACTGTGTATAAAACGCCCCTAATATTCTTCTGTCTATTGCTGTACGATTGACCATCGATCATCCTTGCAGCGCTACACTTGCAAAGCTCTGCAGCCTCTGTTCAAGCATGATTGGGTTCTCCAACCGTGAGATACTTAAAAGCCCCTCAAGGGTCACGCTCTTACACAGCTCACGTTCCTGTGACAAAACTCGTAATTTGCCCGCTATAGGGAAGAAAAATAAGTTTGCTCCTACTGACCCGTACAGCGTCGCAACCAGTGCCATCGCCATAGAGCTAGCCATCAGATTTGTATCCTGAAGAGAACTTAACATCTGAATCAGGCCCAGCAGGGTTCCGATCAGCCCCATAGCTGGGGCGAAATTTCCCATCGTTTCCCAAACCTGCACTGAGCGCCACTCGCGATCGCGCGAACTCTCCATCTCCTTTCGTAATATCCGCTTGGTATCCTCGATACTTCTCCCGTCTGCTACCAACATCAATCCTAGTCTAAAAAATTCATCAGGCTCTCCCTGGGCCTCATCTTCGAGGGTCAGCACTCCGTATTGCTTGACCCGATGCGAGAGATCCATGAGCAACTCCATGCGCTCCTGCGCCGTACTAGGAGCTGCGGTCACAGCAGCTATAAAGGCGCTGAGAGCACTGCGCAGGTCGCTAATTGAGAACTGAATCAGAGTGCTCGCTATCGTACCACCGAACACAATAAGAAGACCTTCAAGGTTTAGGAACCTTAGGGGCTGGTCGCTAGTGAGTAATCCACTAAGCAAGACTAACACAGCAACAGCTAGCCCAACGATCAGGGAGCCGCTAACAGT
>CAZZLV010000020.1:0-4206 GCA_964655155.1 uncultured Bdellovibrionales bacterium | reverse complement strand
ATGAAGAAGGAAGATAAAGATGGTGCAGATGGCTAAAAGCACGAAGTATTTTGAACTTTCCTTAAGGCTTGAACCCTGGCACCGTCAGGGTGAGCACTCAAAAATTCAAAAGCCAAAGTGATTTTGGTGAGATGCGCCATTTTCAGACCGGCAACTGCCGAATTTAGGTTCATGTAGCTAACCGACTACGACTTGTATCGCCCTGGTCTAGATCTAGCTGAAAACAATTAGAGATCCCTTAGACCTCCGTGGATGGGACGCTTTAGAGAAAGCTAAATGTATGTTGAGTGAATTTAATCAGGATGCAAAACGTACACCTCCGGAAGCTAACTGTCAACCTGCGAAAGCTACCCTTCCACTTATGTGCCCCCCTCAACGGCGTTGTAGGGGCCACAACTCTGATGTTGTTACGTTTCCGGCTGAACCTTATTACACGAATCATATAACAGGAAGAGATCAAAAAGAGTACCTCATCCAGCGCTGGAATGAACTTAGACCGATAAGCTCCTCAAACTCAGCGCCAGGGAAGCAAGATTATTTTATTAGAGTATTAATTTCACCCCTAGATCATCCAGGAATCGTTGTTGGAGAGATTACAGCGCATCGAGTAGAATGTGATGGCCGAATATATATTCAATCACCAAGAGTGCTAGTATCGGACCCAGTTAGAGACGGTCACCAAGGATACAGAAACCTAGGACTATCTTACGCTCTCTATCAAAACTGCATTGACAGCGATGTGACTGATGTACGTTCCAAGTGGGAAGTAGTTAACAGAGAGGTATTTTTACACACGCTTTGCAGAGATAATTTTAACCATGTGTGGCCAGTGAGAGACATCTCTGCATTTGCTGAGCAATGGAGTAACTTGGCCGGATTTAGATGGAAGCAGCAAATTTCTACAAAAATGTTTTCTGAAGAATTCGGACAAGCCACCATAGCAGCCGGCCAACACACACCGAGCTGCAAGGCTCTTAGCCGTCTTGGTTTCGAACTTACCGGAGTGTACATTAACCCCTTCTATGAAGTATCCGCTTTTTATGGACGCAAAACGACCTAGCGAACATCCCTATCTCCTTCTCTGATAGCGCATCTCAAGAGAGGTGAATTCCTGGCCTTCCGGAGAGGTATCGGTCATTACGAATGTATACAGGTCAGGTGAGTGTATCTGCAGCCTTGAGTGAACCTGCTTTACCCCGCTTAGCAGTGGATCGTATACCTCGCTTTCTAACAACAATGTGTTGGTATCCGAATCAAAACTTCCATAGGATGTTGTTAAAGCTGTATTGAGGGAGTCTGCCCAGACCGTCTTAAATCTGCGCGAGCCGTTATCGTATCCCATTATTCCGATACCACGGTACTCCTCTCCTATAATCGTACCGCTAAAATGCTCTTGGATGAAACGTTTCCCCAGCACCCACGAGATCTGTGACCGACCGCTGGAAGACTTCCCTGCAGATCTTGGATCACTCCAGAAAGTGAGGGTGACGTCCCAATCGCCGACAATGCTATCAAGCAACCGATGGGTAGCCCCAGGTTTGCTCAAAGCCGCCCACTCCTCGGGGCTTAGACCGACTGCCGATACTCCATCGCTTTTATCAACCCCCAGGCGACCAGCACATGCGCTAAGGACTAGAGATATCCATATCATCACAGTGAGAGTTAAGCGGCGACCTGTTATGCGACCTGTTCCGCAACCTATCCTGAGATGAAAAATCCTCATGCCGATTCGCTACCGATGCTTAAGCTACATGATTCGCAATACAAAGCATTCTGAAACATTATAGCTATCTCTTGGCCGGTTTTGGCCGTTACAATTACTCTAGCAACGAGTCATTTAACAGTAAACTGCTTGCCGAATATTCGAAGCTGGGGGAGAATTACAGAAGATGCTTTTGCACCCGCCTCGCACGATCTCTAATCTTGGAAAACCGCCGCGACTACAGCAGGGCGACTCGGTGCTTATTATCGCTCCGGCCAGCCCACCTGCATCTGAAGAGATCCTGACAAGGGCATCTGCGTACCTTGAAGCTGCCGGCTTTAAAGTATTTATAGGAACTCATGCGCGCGAGAAAAATGGATTTTTGGCCGGTCTCGATTCCCAGCGGCTGGCGGATATCGCTGAGGCTTTCTCTTCAACTGAGATCAAGGCGATTTTCTGTCTGCGCGGAGGATATGGATCGGGGAGAATCATTAACGCAATCCCATTTCAAGAGCTCTACAAGCATCCAAAGATTTTTGTCGGATCAAGTGACCTAACAGCGATCCTGTGTGGCTGCGCTCTTGATGGACAGCTCATGTGCTTCCACGGCCCGACTCTGCAGTCGCTAGTAAACGATTCATGTCAGCAGTTTACATCGACGTCCATGATGCAGATGATTCAGGGACAAGCAGGAAGCAGCGGGTCTATTTGCGTAGGCTATCAGAGTAACAACCTAATTGAATCGCTCAGTCCTGGTGTGGCAACTGGCAGACTGATTGGAGGTAACTTA
Organism: uncultured Bdellovibrionales bacterium; assembly: GCA_964655155.1. GTDB lineage: Bacteria > Bdellovibrionota_C > UBA2361 > UBA2361 > OMII01 > OMII01. The sequence continues at coordinate 1,714 of CAZZLV010000020.1, read as the reverse complement.
ACGATTCTTAACTCTCTGATAGGCACACGCTTCTTTCCCTCTCTTGATGATTCAATATTTTTCTTGGAAGATGTCGCAGAAGCTCCTTATCGAATCGACCGACTTCTTACTCAATTACTTTCAATCGGAGCGCTGCAGCGTGTACGGGGTTTTGCTCTAGGACTCTTTGAGCGCTGCGACTATCCTCCGAATGAAGCAAGCAATAAACAATCCCTTAGAGATGTATTCGTCGAACGGCTCATACCTCTAGGCAAGCCGATCGTACTAGGACTACCCTTCGGTCACTCCCATTACAACGCCACTCTACCATTCGGAGCCAAGGCTACTCTGAATGCCAACGTTGGAGACCTAATTATCGAAGAGATGCCAGTAGCTTAGGGAGAAGCCTGAGAGACCCGCCGGCCAGTTAAGTCGTATCTGCGCACCTCGGTACCTTGGGATTTTGGATCAACAACCTTAACTGAGAGATACCCCTGATTCTCTGGCTTTACAACTCGCTCCTCTACCACTACGGACAACGGGCGCGGCCCTTCACTTGGGCGCTTATCATTGAGACCTCTTAGGCCAAGAGAGATCTTTCCATGCATAGCTGCCAGGCTAATTCGAACGGCATCCCTGGCAGACAAAAGCAGCGTTACTGTTACCAACTTATTGGCGTGCGCTGAACCGATCTTGGCAGGGGACCATTCCGTCGACTTATTAGCTGCTAAAATACGCACTGGCCCCGCCAGTATAGCAGCCATCTCGCGACCGAATACAGAGGTAATCCAAACGACATCGACGTCGGTCCCTGGCTGCGCCCATCCATCAACATTATCTAGAAGCGGCTTCTCAACTTCGATCGCTACTGCTCGGTAATCCTTCGGTAGTAGCGCGGTCAAAACGTGCACTGGCTGCCTATCGGTAAGAGCAGCTTTAAGAATAGGCTGCCCTTTAAAGAGAACCCCACGCGAGTACATCCCTTTAAGCTCTTCATAATCACGAATCATTTCGCCTGTGACCTGATCCTCGACCTTAGCCTCCCTGCGAAACATATTTGGCTGGAGCGATACACCTACCTGAACGGTCTCAAGGGGAACGAGGATATCAACGGTATAAGCTTGGTGTATAACAGGAAGTGGCTCAACTACAGCATGGCTAGGAGCACGCAAAGAGCGCATTCCCATCGCCAAGACAACCACTGAGCACAAAATACCAGCTGCGATTACCGCTAAAATCGGTACCCGCTGCGCTGTGCCTTTCTTACGCTTAACGTTGTAAGAGCCCCTTGAGGATAATGCCATACATAACTAAGCGCAGGCCTCTCCGTTAATACCTAATTCAACCTAAAAACGGCATTTGCGGGTCTGAAAATAGAGCATCTGACTCAAGCCACTCTGTCTTTTGAATTTTTGAGTGCTCACACTGACGGTGTCAGGGTTACGCCTCCGAAAAGTTCAAAATACCGGATGCTTTTGAGCATCTGCACCATTTTTATACTCTTTAACTGCCGCAGTTATTTTAACCAGATGCGCCGTTTTCGGGCCCGCAACTGCCGAAGTTAGGTTTAATTACCGTTACCTGCTTATCATCTCCAACGGCAAAACTCGAAGATAAGTTAAGCTGATTCTTTAGGCTCATCGCGGAATCTAGTGTGTGCCAAATGACTGCTTATGAGGCATAACCCTAAATTCGGCAGTTGCGGGCCCGAAAACGGCGCATCTGGCTAAAATCA
>CAZZLV010000019.1:0-17480 GCA_964655155.1 uncultured Bdellovibrionales bacterium | reverse complement strand
GCGGCCGAGATGCGTGCACTTCGATGAACCCAGAGGCGCCACTAGCTATCTCCTTCGAACTGTAGACCCACTACAGCTGAAACCCACTACAGCTGAAAACTGTAGACCCCCTTCAGACTGTAGACCCCCTTCAGCGAGAAAAAACTGTAGACCCCCTTCAGACTGTAGACCCCCTTCAGCGAGAAAAAAACTACAGCGGACTAAACTTGTCTTTGCAACCCTGTTACCTGACATATCCTGGCTAAATTTTAGGGTGTATCCTCATATCAACTAAATATCATGACCCCGGAACTCCATCAGATAAAATCAATAGTTGTTACCACAGATCTCTCTCCTGAAGCAGAACAGGCCTATGGAATCGCGGCCTCTTTGATGCACACGTACGGCTGCTCACTAACCCTTCTAACCTGTATTGATACTTTGCCCCAGTATTCTGAGGCGAGTCTGGGAGCAATTGAGGCTCCAGCTTTGCTCTCTCCTAATAGCCAAACCGAGAGATACAAAGAGATTGAAGAGTCGCTGAAACGATCCATCGCTGCGTATTTTGAATCCACTAACGCGAGCTATCTAATCATCCAGGCACCACTTGCTGTCGGACGCTCCATCGTCAATTATGTTTACGAGCGCAAACCTGATCTGGTGGTGATGTCATCACACGGCAGGTCAGGGATAGTAAGGGCATTTCTGGGATCGTTTAGCGAATACGTTCTACGGCACTGCAAGACACCAGTGCTTGTTGTCCCTATTAAAGCGCGCTAGCATCCTCTCATCTCTAGGTTGCTACACACTACAGTCTTCAATAGAACATGGCACGCACTAGATTATCAATTCTTTATTGGGCTTCGTGGGGCCTGATTATATACACGCTGCTAATTATTGCTTGGGGAGCATGGGTTCGGATCTCCGGCTCAGGCGATGGCTGCGGGGATCACTGGCCGCTCTGCTACGGTTCTGCTGTGCCCCTGGGGGCAGAGTGGAAAACGTGGGTCGAGGTGTCGCACCGTTATTCTACCGCTCTTTTCGGGATCTTAGTCCTCGCCCAGGTCGCATTAATCCGCACCTTTATGCCGTCGAGTCACCCTGCTCGCCGTTGGGTCTGGTTCACTCTGTTTTTTACTCTTACAGAGGCACTAATCGGTCGTTTTCTTGTCAAAGAGGGGTTAGTAAATGAGAGCCAATCATTCTATCGGCTCGTTGTGATGCCACTGCACCTGATCAACACCTCCCTACTCCTATGTTTTGAGGTGATAACTGCTGAAAGCATCCGGTACGGACAGAGGCGCGATCGCAAATTTCTGTGGCTAGGAATGCGACAGATCGCCAGCATGAGTTTCGCTTTACTGGCCCTGCTCACTTCTGGCGCGATTGCAGCACTCGGATCACACCTTATGCCCTCTGAATCGCTCCTAACAGGTTTGCAACACGACCTGCATCCAGATGCACATCCTGCTGTGCGTCTGAGAGCTCTGCATCCCCTTCTCGGTCTGCTGATCCCTATGGGCTTATTGCTCTTTATAAATTATGCAACCTATGATTCTAGCAACTCAAATATTGTGAGCGCTCGCAAGCACTTACTCTGGAGTATTTGTATTACGGTATTTATGGGACTCCTGACGCTGGGGTTACTCAGTCCAACCTGGCTTAAGCTAGCCCACCTAACTACTGCGAAAATGCTTGTTATCCTAGCAGCTCGCTTCGGTTACCATATGCTGCTCAGGGGTAATGTGAGTAAAGCCGGCGTCAGCTCGGTAAAAAATGGGGGTTAGGAGCATCCTACTATCTAGAGTGCTCTATCAGATGCGGCGAAGCCTTTTTGCAACACTGTTCTAATTATGCTCCGATTGTGTATGATGGTCTCCCTGCGGACCTAAGGTCGGGAGCCTATTAAAGGGGCGCCTTTAAAAGGAGAAAAAAGGAGAAAGAATTTAGCTGCGAAATTCTGACACTTGCTATAGTTCCTGTTTGCTGTTAGCGAGACACGACTAACGGGCTCTGCTATAATCCTAAAGTCGGCAGTTGCGAGTATGAAAATGGCGCATCTGACTAAAATCACTTTTTCTTTTGAATTTTCGGTGCTCACCCTGAAGGTGCCAGGGTTGCGCCTTAAGAAAAGTTCAAAATACTTCGTGCTTTTAGCCATCTGCACCATTTTCATCCTCCTTAACTGCCGAATTTAGGATAGTGCGTCTCAAAGCTCATGCCAGCAGAGCTGGTAAGCCTTTTGACACGATGTAAAATGTTGTTTTGACTCGCATTCGCGAGTCAATAGCGAATGACTAAATGACCCTTTTTCTTGAGTACTTATATCATTCGCTGTAGACCTCCAGGCCGATATGAACGATACGACCACAGCTTCTGGAACTCTCAGTTCTGTTCTCAGTTTAGCAAAAGCATCTTGGGATTCCACCGCCGGCAACCGCCTCCGCCTAGCAGTTTTCGTTGCCCTCTACATCCTGGCCTATTCTATAGACCTTGTGGTTCCGTGGGCGATCGGTTGGATCCTTGGCGTCTTCGTTAAAGAGGGAATTACCGAACACGCGATCCAAGAAAGCCTCCGTTGGATCATGTTTTACGTGCTGCTTAAGATGTCCTATGCCGCTACCCACCACTTCGGTCGCTATTATCAGGGCACTACGGCTTACGGTGCTCGCTTTAAAAAACTCGAAGAGGTTTTTACAGCTCTTATCTCTTTTCCCCTTAAATGGCATGTGACTCATCACACCGGAGAGAATCTTAGCAAATTGCACCGTTCCGTGGGTGCGATTGAATCGGTAGTTTCAAATTACATTTGGCAGATCATAGATGGCATCATGAAATTTTTTGCCGCGTCATTACTGCTTTTTGCTCTCGATTTTGAGGTGGCTGTTACAGTTCTAGTTATGGGCTTTATCACCGTCATGGTGATGATTCTTTTCAATTCACGGCTAACAAGAAACATTCGTCGCAACAACCGATTTTATGATAAACTCAACCGCACCTGCGTCGACTATCTCTCCAACATCATCACCGTTAAAACGCTACATCTGGAGCAGCCTGCGCTCTCATACCTGACTAACCAGCAAGAGGATGGGTTAAAACTCTCGCGCAAGATCTGGAAATACCAAGAGCTTAAGTGGGGCACAATCGCGGTGGGATATAGTCTTGTGATGGGAACGTCTTTGTATATCTACTTTGGCAACCAGCGCACTCTTGGATCAGCCTTTGACGTCGCCCAAGTCTACGTTCTGCTCAACTACCTAGACCGTATATTCGCAGCAATTGGCTCATTCACGGGGTACTATGGGGGAATAATCGAGGCTGCCACAGCATATGATGACGCCTCTAGCGTCCTGCGAGACTCCAAAAAGATCGCCGCTCCAGTAGTATCAGGCAACTTGAAGTCAGATTGGAGTTCTTTACAGCTCTCCAACGTATCATTTGCCTATTGCAGTAATGCTGCCAACCTAAAGAATCTTTCTTTTGCTTTTCGTCGTGGTGAAAAGATTGCCCTAGTTGGCCCCAGCGGAGGCGGTAAATCGACCCTGCTTAAGCTGCTCGCGGGGATGCTTGCACCTCAAGAGGGCACGGCCAAGATGGATGGCGAGGCTTCTGTCAGTTTTGACGACATCGCTCGTATTAGCCTTCTTGTACCCCAAGAACCTGAGATATTTTCTGAGACCGTTCGCTACAACATCAATTTTGACCAGAACTTTTCTCAGGAACAGATGCAGAAAGCGGTGGAGATCTGTCGAATCGACCACATACTTGAGAAATTATCAAAAGGATGGGACAGCCATCTTGAGGAAGCTGGTTTGAACATCTCAGTTGGTGAACGTCAAAGATTGGCGTTGGCGCGCGGAATCCTTAGAGTTCCTGGCAAGGACATCCTCTTACTTGACGAGCCAACCTCAAGCCTTGATCCACTTACCGAGAAGCAGATATTCGCCGGTATACTGCACGAATTTAGAAACCTCTGTGTTATCACCGCCTGCCATCGACTAGCGCTTGTCCCGCTTTTCGATACGATTGTATATGTTAAAGATGGTCGAATTGAGGAGGTAGGCTCGTTTCCGGAGCTACGTTCTGCCGGCCGGGGCTTCTCAGCAGCATGGGCAGATTATGAAAGAACGGTTGTGAGTCGTGACGGAGGCGTTGCGGCATAATGCAACACGTCCGGCTGAAAAAAACGTTGTTTAGAACGCATTTGGCTTAGAAACCATGGCCACATTCGACCGCAATGTTGTTCGCCGTTTCATAGAATTGGCGAGCCCATTCTTCAAATCAGAGCTTAAGTATAGTGCCTGGGCTCTGGTGGCTCTTGTCCTTGGACTCTCCCTAGCCATTAACGGTGTAGGCGTTATGATGAGCTACATCGGTCGGGATTTCATGACTGCGCTGCAAACAAGAGATTCTGACCTGTTTCGCTGGAAGCTGCTTCAATATCTACTGGCATTCGCAATCGCCACTCCAATCGTAGTCTTTTATTCGTATTCAGAGCAACGACTAGGCTTACTATGGCGACGCTGGTTGAGTCATCGCATCCTTGCAAGGTACTTCCAGCAGCGCGCATACTATCGCCTCAACCTGCGTGGCGATATCGACAATCCTGATCAGCGCATAGAAGAGGACGTGCGTTCTTTTTGCGCACAGAGCTTAACCTTCTGCTTGATTCTTTTTAACTCGTCAGTACAGCTATTTCTCTATGTGTACGTTCTTTGGTCAATCTCTTGGAAGCTGCTTGTTGCTGCGATTACCTACTCAATCATCGGTTCAATAGTTACATATTTTTTAGGGCGTCCTCTCGTTGGACTCAATTTCGCTCAACTCAAGAAGGAGGCCGATTATCGTTACAAATTGATTAATATTAGAGATAGCGCTGAGTCTATAGCCTTCTACGGTAAAGAGAGTCGCGAATTCACCCGAACCAGGCAACGACTTAAATCAGCCTTGCATAACCTGCTGCTGGTTGTTAATTGGAATCGCAACTTGCAGTTTTTTACTACTGGCTACAACTACCTGCTTACCGTGCTACCAACGGTTATCGTGGCCCCATTATTCTTTAACGGCCAGATTGAGTTCGGTGTTGTCATCCAAGCTGGCGCCGCATTTGGATTCGTTATTAACGCACTCTCTATAGTAGTAAATCACTTTGGCAATCTTAGTATTTTTGCAGCAGTCATTAACCGACTTGGGTCGTTCTCTGAAGCTATCGATGCTGCGCACGAGCCGCTATCCCCGGGCAACAAGATATCGACCCGCACAGGCGAAACATTGACTTTCCGTTCGGTGACGATCTGGACGCCTCGACGCGAGCAGGTCTTGATTAAGGATCTCTCCTTCGCTATGCCGGGAAGATCATTGCTAATCTGTGGGCCAAGCGGAAGTGGCAAGAGCTCAATTCTGCGAGCTATAGCCGGCCTTTGGGACACCGGCAGTGGGACGATTATTCGACCAGGATTGAACGACGCACTATTTCTTCCGCAGCGTCCATATATGGTGCTTGGCTCCCTAAGATCCCAATTGCTATATGGAGCACCACGTAAAGCGCTACTTGATCGAGAACTTATCAGCATATTAGAACGGGTGCGTTTGACTGAGATGTTTAGGCGCGTCGGGGGTCTCGATGCAGTTCTCGATTGGCCTAACGTGCTTGGAACCGGAGAACAGCAGCGACTTGCTTTTGCTCGACTCCTTGTAATCAGGCCACGATTTGTATTTCTTGACGAAGCCACAACCGCCATGGATCAAACGATAGCTGAGGCGCTCTATTCAATCCTGCCTACATTCGTCGACCGATATGTTAGTACGGGCGAGATTCTAGAGCTACGCAAGTTTCATGAACATGTACTCACGTTAGAAGGAGACAGCTCGTGGCGCTTCGAGTAATCGTTTTAATTCTCAGTGTGTTGCTAATTCCAGAAATCACTACTGCCCAAGAGTCTGTGAAGCGATCTATTTTTCAAGACTGCGAACAGGCACGCACTGAGTTTATCAATCTCTCCGTGGCACAGCAGGCTTCATTATTCGATTTTTTTACGCGAGTCGTTGCTCTAAATACAGAATCTCCATCGGCACCAGAGGCTTATGCCGTAGCACCTGGAGGTCAGCTGACGAGCGATTCAAAGGCTATAGCTGCTCCAAGGGGAGCTGAAATGATCCCAGGCACACTGTGGCAGAGTATGGATGCCAAGCGTGAGCTACGTGCCAAAAAGTGCGCCTTAGAGCTGCTTGAGCTGGCTGGGCCACTTGCTCTTGCAGCGCTGCCATCGCTCGTCTCCACGTATAGTGAGCAGGCTCTAAGTGATGAAGTTGCTGTCAATGTAGAAGAGGTTAGCGCAGCCATAGCAGAGGCAGCCCATCTGCAAGGCCGCACTCTCGACACCCAGCAGATTACACAGATCGTGCCGCACGCATTTGGGCAGCGCCCCATCGTAGCGCGAAACCTGATTCACGAGTTCAAACAAGAGGCGCTTCCATACCTTTTGTCTTTAATTGCAACGCGTAAGGAGCAACTACTTCCGGACATGCAGCGCTATCTGCAATCTATCGATCCAGATGGCGGACTCGCGCTACGGGCAACCATTAACCTCATTCCTGGCCTGACCACAGATCAAACACAGCACCTCATCGGAGTAATACCCATTCCCACACACCAAGCTTGGCCAGGATTGATTCAGGATTTAGTCCGACTCTCCGCTAACCCAAACTCATCCAAAATTTTCATCCCTCTGCTTGGTCAGGCATGCTTGGCGCTAGACGGAATGGCTGTCGATCAGGCGAGCCAAGTTCTTATTGCAGCGATACCACATATCCTTGAGACGGGCGTCCTTAGCGTTGAAAGCATGCAATGCCTGATGCAAAGCTCATCATCTTTAGGGCGCAAAATTGTTGAGGGGCTGTGTGACTCAACAGCCGAAAATCGTGGTCTCTTATTACGGATATACTCTGGTGGCATGAAGCGCAGCCAACCTGAGATTCGCAGCGAAGCCTACTCTTGTTTACGCCGTATGGCTCTCGATCAATCAGCGCCCCTATGGCGCGAGTCCCTGCTTACCCTAGCTGCGTTTGCCGATCGAAGGGCTGACACCTTGGCAGTTGTCCAACAGCTGAGCAAGACTGCATTGAAGCCAGGTGCTTCGCGACAGTCTGATGATCTCCGTCAAGCTCTCCTAGAGCTGCTTCAGGCGATCCCTTTGGGTAAAGAGTACTCTAGATTTTCAACATTCATAAACCAGTCGCTACGCTCAAGCTCATCTTTAGTGTCAGCGCTTAGTTTGGCTAGGCAAGCTCTGACTGTTGACCCAATTGTTCTAGCGCTGGCGCTAACTACCCCCCCCAATAGCCAGAGCATACTAGCCCTAGATGCGTTATCAACACGTCGAGATATTCCGCAGAGATCTCTGCCTCAACTTATCGAGCTTCTTAAGTATGCAGAGTCCTCACTAGCTGCTGAGAGGGCCATTCTTTCTCTCGGCAAGCAAACAGCTCCTGCTCTGCGCAAGTCCATTTCCAGACTCCCTGCTGGTGCACCACGACTTTCAGCTTTTGGACTACTGATAGCCTTGGAAACAGCTACCAAGGCGGAGGCTTATAATCTCGCTAAGGGCTTAAACGAGCATGAGGACTGCTCGTTTATCGCTAACCGCAGCGAGCTCTTTTGCCTCTCAGAAAAAATTAGTGATTATGTGGCCGAAGACCCCAGCCTCACCGAGCAGTTAGGGCGCGTAGCTCAGCGCTGCCTGCCGGCACTGAAAAAAGATGCGCTTACTAAGGTTATTGCATGTGCCGAGGATCTGATTTTTAAAGCATCAGATGCGGTAGGCTCGATGTGTCGCTTAGCCGGTATTGATGGCGATGATCTTAGGCCACTTATAGAGCTAGCGACTCAAGAAATAAAATCTGAATCGCAACAGAGTGCCTCTTTGGTAGCTCAGATGCTGCTCAATTGTCCACCGCCTATCCAGAAACAGATTCTTAGCGGACTCACGGCTACTAGTATCGTTTCAAAGGCAGTCCGCGACGCCCTCCACAGCATATCATTAAAAGAGGCGGCGGAGGGAGCGCCAATGACAGAGCTTTTGCGAGCCCTGGCATACATCGGTGACACCCACTATCCCTGGCGCGAATATGTTAAAAATGCGATCAATGCGGCTTCGCAGGGAAGACTTAGCAAGGAGACCGCAGAGGTAATCGCCATCATCCCAGTTGATGAGGTGCTCGCAGAGGTCATGCCGGCACTTGAATCCGAGGGCTCAGAGCAACTCATCGGTGCAGCTCTTGTAGGCGCTGCTCTGGGAGCCAACGCGATACCACTCGTTTCACGGCTGTGGCACCTAAGGACTATGCGCACACCCGGTGTACGCTACACGTCATCGCTGGCCCTGTTGCAGATCAACCCACTAACACCTGATTTACACGATACAGTGAGGAGAGCTCTCGTCAACCGCTTTTTTGAAACTGCTCTCTCTATGCCTATTCGCTGGTCTAACACCGTAGCTGTAAACGACCTAGCTAGCGGTACATTCGGAACCCTGCGGAGAGAGCATCTTCAGCTATTGCTCTCTACAAAGTAAACCCAGCCTCAGCTCCTCAGGTAACAACATATTTCCGTAGGATAAATGCAGACTATTTCGTGCAGAAAATTTTGATATATCGTATAATCCGCGCCGTTGTCTGCCGTGAAGGAATTTGCCAGAGTGACTATCCAATTTCAGCCAATCATCAGCCGCGCTCAAGATATCCTCCGCAGCCTCCGCAATTCGCGCGGAAAGAGCACCGATTTTGTTCAGCCTGTGCAGGCCTGGCAGCCTGAAGTGCTATCAATTGAGGGGCTTCAACAGCTCGCCCAACAATTAGCTGATTCTCATCGCGAATGTGTTACTCGGTTTCATTCCGGTCGTCTTCTGCGCAGCTACAGGTCGAATCGCGCAGCACTAAAGCGTGTCTACCTGCGCTTAGCCGAGGCCGCCCATAATAATGAGCCACTCACTGCAGGGGCCGAGTGGCTACTCGACAACTACCATCTCGTTGAGCGACACGCCGCGCAGATAAAGAAATACCTCCCACGGAGCTTTTATCGAATCCTCCCAAAGCTCGCACGGGGAGAATTGCGAGGGCTGCCCAGAGTATATCACTTAGCGATTGAATGCGTCGTGCACACAGATGGTAGTATCAATTCCGAGCGTACCTCTTGTTTTATATCAGCATACCAGCAACGAGTAGAACTCTCCTCGGGTGAGTTATGGGCCTTTCCGATCATGCTGCGACTAGCGCTGCTAGAGAATCTACGACATCTGACAGAGGAGGCAGAGCGCGAGCTTTTAGCGCGCCGTGAGGTCTTCTCCTTGGTCGATAAAGTACTTGGAGATGAGTCCCGTACAGGGACAGAGATCATGGTAGAGCTCGCGCGACGCATCAGCGAGCGAGAGAACTTCCTCCTTCACGGAGCCCTTGAACTTCTGAGAAGATTAAGAAGCCGCGGTAGAAAGGCTTTTATGGCGCTGCAGTTTTTGGAGGAGAAACTGCGCGAACGCGGCCTTGATCCCGAAGATTTGCTCAGAGCAGAGGACCACCGCCAGGCCTCACGGCAGATATCAGTGGGCAACACCCTTACCTCCCTTAACTCCGTTGATCAGATGAACTGGCGCGAGTGGTTCGAGAGTGTCAGTCTCTGCGAAGCTGAGCTTCGTAAAGATCCGGCCGCTATTTACAGACACAATGACTTTACCTCTCGCGACACGTTGAGACAGGAGGTCGAAAAGCTTGCTAAATCACTTCAGCGCACCGACTCTCAGATAGCGTCTGTTGTTACAGCCTGCGCACAGGAAGCAGCGAGCTACTGGCCTGGGACAGACGAACAGTCACGCGTGCGTAAGTACGTCGGATACTTTCTGACCGGTGCAGGTCGCTCCGCTCTCGAGCAGAAACTTGACTTTAGACCACCACTACATACCTGTATCAAGCGTTTCCTCTTCAGACACGCACTCTGTACTTATTTGGGTGCAATCGCGCTCTTCACTCTGGCCTTCGGTGGATACGTCTGCCTTATCTCCGAGTGGGTCGAAGCCCCACACCTAGTTGTAGTCGTAGCCCTCCTGCTTTCAGTCCTACCGATGTCAGAGCTTGCCTCAAGCTTGGTTCAGTACCTCGTCTCTCGATGGATTAAGCCGCGCCCCCTTCCCAAGCTGCAGAGCGATGGGCCAGTTCCGGCTGAATCTAAGACCCTAGTAATTGTCCACGCGATTTTTAGTTCGACAGGGTCAATCCAACGCGCCATCGATGGTCTCGAGATCCGTTTCCTAGGGAATGATGACCCAGCGTTTACCTTTGTACTCATGGCAGATCTGCCGGACGCTGCAAGCGAGCAAACTGCGGCAGATCAGGAAATTATTAAAGTCGCAGCTGCTGGTATTGAAACCTTGAATAAGCGGCATGCACACGTCGCGGAGCCCCGCTTCCTACTGTTTTTTAGAAAACGCCAATGGAATCCAAGCGAAGGTGTTTGGATGGCATGGGAACGAAAGCGCGGCAAAATTGAGGAGCTCAACCGTTATCTACTTGGAGATCAAAGCACCTCACTACAACTTGTTGTTGGACAGTCAGAGCAGCTGCGCGATATTCGGTACGTAATTACACTCGATAGCGACTCACAGCTTGCGCGGGATGTAGGTAAAAAGCTTGTCGCTACGATATCGCATCCGATGAACCGCCCAGTAATTGATTCAACGGTCAACCGGGTTGTTCAGGGATACGCATTTATCCAGCCACGGGTTACCATTTCCTTGACCTCAGCAGGAAATTCCTTCTTCTCGCAACTATTCTCCGGACAGGCAGGCCTTGATCCGTATACTAATGTTGTATCAGAGGTCTACCAGGATCTCTTCGGAGAGGGCTCATTCTGGGGTAAGGGTATCTACGACGTACATGCATTTGAGCAAGTTCTGCGCAACCGCGTGCCTGAGAATAGCCTTCTCAGCCACGACCTATTTGAAGGCTCATTTGCTCGTGTGGCGCTCGCCTCTGATGTTGAACTTTACGATGACTTCCCCTCACGCTACATGGCGTATTCAAAGCGATTACACCGCTGGGTACGTGGCGATTGGCAGTTGCTACCGTGGTTATTACGTCGCGTTCCCACAAGAGCTGGTTATGAACGAAGCCAGATATCGTGGCTCTCATGGTGGAAAATGTTTGACAACTTACGTAGGAGCTTGGTTCCTCCAGCGTGCCTAGCCGCCATCCTCAGTGGCTGGCTATTCTTGCCCGGGGGGCCGCTTACCTGGACTACTATCGTACTTATTGTCATCGCATTCCCCGTATTTACCGGGCTAGCTGCCGTTTTTGCCTTACCAAGTGTGGGGATATCAATTGGAGGATTTCTTGGTGATATTGGCAGGGATCTTTGGCGTAATGCGGTTCGTTCCTTCATGGGAATAGCATTCTTGCCACACCAAGCTGCCCTGATGGTTCATGCAATCAGCGTTACTTTGTTCAGAGTATGTATCCATAGAAAGCATCTCCTAGAATGGGAACCAGCAGAGCGCGCTGAGCGGCGGCTTAGAAACGAGCGCGGAGAATATCTGAAGCTCTTCACTCCAGCGATGATCGTCATACTTGCGGCGCTTGGATTAACTGCCCACATGCACCCCTCTCACATTCTATTTGCTGCACCGTTGACAGCTCTCTGGCTTCTCTCGCCTTTTGTAGCAGAGGGCGCCTCACGTCCGACAAAGGTCGCTCTGATTGGAGCATCTCCTTCAGAGAGAAGATATCTAAAAAAGCTCGCTTTCGATACCTGGTCATTCTTCCGCCAATACCTATGTTATGAGTACAACTACTTGATGCCAGATAATCTGCAGATAGTTCCGAATCGCGTGGTAGCAGAACGCACAAGCCCAACCAATATCTCCCTATCGATGCTCAGTGTACAGTCGGCTTACGACTTGGGATTCATCCCCTTAGTCACAGCGTTAGAGAAGATCGGACACATCACCTCGACTATTAGGGCGATGGAAAAGTATCGAGGTCACCTATTCAATTGGTATGCCATTCGCAATCTTGCTCCTCTCAATCCACGGTATATATCAAGCGTCGACAGTGGAAATCTATTAGGTCACTTTTATGCTCTACTCTCAGTCTATGAAAACGCGCGCGGTCTACCGATTATAAGCCATAAGCACAGCGAAGCGATAATCGAGGCCATCGAAGATCTCTTTACACACAAAGATTTTTATCGTGAGTCTCCCGTTGGCACGCAGCTGCGTCACTTACGTGAGCAGCTTGCGGTTACTTCAGCAACCGATACAGTTGCTCAGGTCACACTCCTACTGAGGGAACCTATCCATCAATTAACAGGGGAGTTAGCGCAGCTAACGAGTGGTGATACTCAACTCGCTCTCGAATACAGGAGGATTCACTCGTTATTAGCCGATCTGCAAGTAGTTCAGCCATTCTTGGGTTGGTTACTATCTGTTCAGGATCTCGCGGCTTCGGCTCGAACTATACAGCTCAGACACGACACATCGGCCGATCCACTGCAAAACTTACTCGTATTGTGCGTAGAACTTCTAAACTCCTTTCAGCGGAGCAAGCTATCTATTGAGTCGGTCGAAAGCGCCCTCAGGCAGCTCGCACTCGCAAGCCAAGCGGCACTAAGCGCTAATATGGATACTCACTGGCAGCCTGCGGTCAGCCGTCTGCAGTCATCAGTTACAACCTCGGTAGCCTCACTTCAATCGCTCAGCGCGGAATGCTCGGCCACTATGGAGTATCTTCAACGGTTCATCACTGAAATAGACTTCTCGTTCCTCTACGATGGAGAACGCAACCTCTTCACGATCGGATACAACGCCGAGCACGCGCGTAGAGACCCAAGCTACTACGACCTTCTAGCGTCGGAGGCTCGCTTGTTGAGCTTTCTAGCCGTGGCCCGTGGTGAGGTGCCACAGAAGCACTGGTTTTCACTGGGCCGGTCGCTAGCAAATACAACGGGTGGCAAGGCTCTCATTTCGTGGAGCGGTACGATGTTCGAGTACCTGATGCCCTTTATTGTTATGCGCGATTTTCCAACGACTATCTTGGGCCGAACAGGAAGGGCAATAGTAAACGCTCAGATACACTATGGCACTCGACAGTCAGCACCTTGGGGAATATCCGAGTCCGCCTACAGCGGAGTAGATTTTGAGAAGACTTATCAATATCGTGCCTTCGGAGTGCCAGGACTCGGACTTAAACGTGGGCTCTCTGAGGATCTCGTCGTATCGCCATACTCAACGCTACTGGCTCTTTCGTTTGCTCCTTCACTAGAATCTGCCCTTTCAAACCTCAAGTTTCTAGAGTCGGAGGGAGCGCGGGGTGATTTCGGATTTTACGAAGCGATTGATTATACAACTTCAAGACACATACGAACGGAAGGCAAGCATATTGTGCAGTCCTTCTTTGCGCATCATCAAGGTATGTCGCTGGTTAGTATCAATAACGTTCTAAACAACAACATAATGTGCGAGCGATTCCATGACCAGCCAATCGTACGCTCTGCAGAGCTTCTGCTTCACGAACGATTTCCAGAGCGAGTCGCTGCGATCGTTCCCCATGAGCCAGAGTTAGCGATGATTCATCGAGAAGAGGGTGAGCTTGAAACCACTGGGCTCGAAGTTGTGACATCTCCACATACTCTTGCTCCCCGTGTACGTATCCTATCTAATGGCAGGTACTCTGTACTGATTGACTCCGCTGGAGGCGGTTGTAGCCTCTTTGAACGTGGAACCGTTCTTACCCGCTGGCGCGAAGACACTACCACTTCCCCCTACGGCACATTTATATATATCCACGACTCAAATAAGAACGCTATTTGGTCATGTGCTTATCAGCCATCCAAGAAGGAGCCAGACTCATACGAAGCGATCTTCAGCCCAGGGCGCGCTGAATTCAAGCGCTTTGACGACAAGATCTTCACTCATACCGAGATTACGGTAGCGCCAGAAGATGATGTTGAGCTTCGCAGAATTACAATTACCAACCTCGGAGACAAGGAACGGGAGCTACACGTGGTGAGCTACACAGAGCCAGTTCTTAACGCTCAGAGGGCTGATAGCGCGCACCCAGCGTTTAACAAATTATTTGTTCGTGCAGAGCCGATACCCGATTCAGATGCGATACTTTGTACCAGGCGACCGCGTACGGAACACGAGCAGGAGCTCTTCTTTATCCACCGGGTAACTCTACGAACGAGCTATGCGCCGATCCGGTTCTATACCTCTCGTGCTAGCTTCCTCGGGCGACTAGGTTCCGTTGAGGCACCGGAGGTACTAAAAACAGGCGGAGCAGCTACCCAACCGCTAGATGGCAATGTTGATCCAATCGCTGCTCTAGGGTGTACCGTAATGCTTGAGCCAGGAGCGAGCGAGACGCTCGTCTTCATATCCGGCGCTACCAGATCTCAAAAGGAAGCTCACGCTTTGATTGATCGATACCAAGATCTGATGCACGTGAATCGCGCTTTTGAGCTATCATGGAGTCGCGCGCAGGTGGAACTTAGAAATCATGCCTACTCTTCCGCTCAGGCAGATCTCTTCCATCGGCTAGCTGGATGCCTAATCTATAACGAAGAGAATGTGCGTGCCGCTTCCGAGGTGATTCAGCTCAACAAGCTCAGTCAATCATCGCTCTGGCGCTTCGGCATATCAGGAGATCTACCGATACTGCTTCTTAAGATATCAGACTCACGCCAAAACCGAATTCTGCAAGAGGTGCTTTTGGCGCATCATTTCTTGCGCGAGCGTGGTCTCGAATTTGATCTAGTCGTTCTCCATAAGAATCAAGGCAGCTACATGCAGCACCTTGCTGAGGATATCGAATATACGGTTCGTTTAAGTCCAGCAGGCGCTCTTCTGGACAAGCGCGGAGGGGTTTTTCTACGTTCTTCCAGCCAGATATCCGATGCAGAGGGAATTCTTCTGCAGACGGTTGCTCGCGTAGTTCTTGATTGTGATGTAGGCGACCTCGGAGAACTACTGGCTAAGGGGGGATTCAACCAGGTTATTCAGCCTGTAGTGCAGAGAAGTATAAATAGAAGTCAACGGGCCCTGGGACAGGCACCATTACTGATGCTTTCCAACTCTTTTGGAGGTTTCCTATCGGGATCCTACCACTACCTTATGCCTCATGTGGGTCGTCTTCGTCCTCCACTACCTTGGTGTAACATTATCGCAAATCCACATTTCGGATTTTTGGTAACGGAGTCCGGCGGTGGATATACATGGTCCGAGAACAGCCGGGAAAATAGGCTCACTTCCTGGTCAAACGATCCAGTACTCGATCCCGTAAGTGAGGTGATCTACCTAAGAAAGGCCGATTCTGGAGAATACTGGTCATTAACTCCTAACCCAGCTGGCGATAACTTGGAGTATGCTGTCGAGCACGGTTTTGGGTATTCTTTGTTTTCGACTAACAACAGTGGGATTGAATCCACTCTAGCAATCACGGGATCCAATAAGGAGAGGGTAAAGTGGTTCTCTGTAACCTTATCCAACGCAGACTCACAGGAGCAGCGGCTTGAGCTGCTGCTTTATTGTGATTTAGTCATGGGAGTAACCAGGGAGGATTCCTATCGTTTTATGACTAGTTCGTTCGACCTGACAACTCAAACGCTCTACACACAGAATTATTATAACAACGAGTTTGCTGGTCGGGTTGTAGCAGTTGGCTCAAGCGAGCCGATTTTAAGCTATACAGCTTCGCGACTGGAATTTATCGGCCGCAACGGAGATCTTGCCAAGCCAGAGATCTTAAATCGCGGAGGAAGCTCAGCCTTCCTGGCAACAAAGAGTCGCGGCATTAAGCTCTCAACTAAAACAGGCTCCGGCTTTGATCAATGCGCAACTTTGCACATATCTGTTGTCCTCAAGCCAAAGGAGGAGAAGCATGTCGTTTTCTTCCTCTCTGAGCACAGTTCAATCGACTCAATGCGACGTGAGGCACCTCGATATAGAAGTTTACAGATGCAGCGAGTTGAGTTCCAGGGAGTTCAGCTCTTCTGGAAAGACCTGCTGTCAACCATCGAGATTCAGACCCCTGATGAACCTTTCAACATCATGATAAACGGCTGGCTACTCTATCAAACAGTGGCGTGTCGGCTATTCGCTCGTTCAGCTTTTTATCAAAGCGGAGGCGCATTGGGATTCCGTGACCAGTTACAGGATTCACTCGCACTTATGCCGACACGACCAGATCTAGTCAGACAGCAGATCCTGATTCATGCCGCTCGCCAATTTAAAGAAGGTGACGTGCAGCATTGGTGGCACCCGCCAACTGGTCGTGGTGTTAGAACCCGTATCTCTGACGATCTGCTCTGGCTTCCGTATGCTGTTGCGCGCTACATCGAGGCCACAGGCGATTACTCTATTTTAGCAGAGCGCGTTCCATTCCTTCAAGGAGCGCCGCTAGCTGAGGGACAGATGGAGACCTATTTTATCCCCGAAAGAAGCTCTGAAGAGGGTTCAATACTCGATCACTGTCTCCGTACCTTTAAAGCTACAGAGGTCGTCGGTTCTCATGGCCTACCACTCATAGGAGCAGGGGATTGGAACGACGGTATGAACGAAATAGGTCGGCATGGATGTGGTGAGAGTGTCTGGCTAGCCTGGTTTCAGAACGAAGTAATTCGGCGATTTATCCCTATATTAGAAGCTCAGGGAGAGCATGAAGCCGCAGCAGTACTGAAGGATCATGCTCATAAACTCGCAACTGCAGCAGAGCATGAGGGCTGGGACGGTTCGTGGTATAGACGAGCTTTCTACGATGACGGATCCCCTGTGGGTAGCAAAGATAACGACGAGTGTAAAATAGATTCCCTTTGCCAATCGTGGGCGATTATCAGCGGTGCTGCACAAGAAGATCGTGCTAAGCAGGCGATCGAGTCAGCAATAGAGCAGCTCGTTGATACTGAGGGCAAGCTAATCAAGCTCCTTACTCCCCCGTTCAATAAAACCGTGAAGAATCCGGGATACATCAAGGGCTATCCACCAGGAGTTCGCGAGAACGGTGGACAGTATACACACGCTGCTGCTTGGCTGATAATAGCTTCTGCATTGCAGGGTCACGGCGATCAAGCATTTGAGCTATTTAGCCTAATTAATCCGATAAATGCCACCGGAACACCCAGCGGTATCGAGACCTATAGAGCGGAACCATACGTTATGTGCGGGGACGTCTACTCTGAGCCACCGTTGCGAGGACGTGCTGGCTGGAGCTGGTATACCGGGTCTGCTGGATGGCTCTACCAGGCAGGAGTCGAGCATATTATGGGACTGTCAGTCTATCCTCTCTACTTTTCTATTAATCCATGCATTCCAAGTGCATGGGAGCACTCACTGATTAAGTACAGACGGGGTGAACGCACCTTTGTGATTGAAGTTTCCAACCCCGCTAAAGTTCAACGCGGCGTTGAGAAGATCGAAGTAGATGGCAAGGAGATTTACGACGGTCGCATATCTTTTGAGGAT